>NZ_BTCK01000041.1:0-59556 GCF_033239625.1 Paenibacillus sp. CCS19 | reverse complement strand
TATTTTTGTATTCTGAAACACCAGTTATAGCGTAGGGTTGACAAGTTTCGTTCATATCAGCGATCGAAAGAACATTTGTCTGCGAAGTGTGACCGAGCGAAGCGCCCTTAGAACATTTGCCCGCGTAGTGTGGTCCGAACGGTGAAAGTCTCACGAGTCAGTAAAATACCTCTACCTCATCGCCACCCTATAAAGCGGCATCAGCGTTTCATACGTCTCGATAGCGTTCGCCAGCAGCTTCTCGCCGCTTTGCACAGTTGCATCTCCCGGCTTCAGGTGACGCCCGATTAGCAATTCCGCCGACTTCACGTCGCGGAAGCGGGTCAGCGCAGCGCGCCAGTCCGACTCCGTCATGCCTGCAACAGGCATGCTGTCCTTCTTCATGTGATCGAACGAAACCACATAGTCGCTTGGCACCGTACGGATGACCGTATCCAGCTCGCCTAGCAGAGCGGACGCGATGGCGGATTTGTTCGGCAGCTCGTAGATGAACGCGAGCCACAGGAACAGATGATCATCGAACAGCCCCAGCTGAAAATGCGGATGCTGCTTATAGCCGCGCTTATTGTTGCACAGCGCCATCCACGTGTCCTTCGGCGCATTGACCGTCCGGCGAGCATGCTTGGCGACGTGCAGGAACAGCTCGTCTCCTGCAGCAGGCATCAGCTCATGTGTCAGACGCTCGCCAAGCGCGCGAAACTTAGGTTGAATTCGCGATTGGATTGCAGCCATGCGCTGCTCCAGTCCATCGATCTTGAACGTCGCGAAGTCATCCTGCACGAAACCTGCTTCACTCAATTGCGCCACAGGCAATGCTGTTGTTGGATTTGCTGCTGTCGTATTCGTTGTCGTTGTCATAGTTGATTTCACTCCAATTCCATTTATCCACGTAATTTCAAATAGAAAATAGCAATTTGCGTTCGGTCGCGCAGCTCCAGTTTATCTAATATTTCCGAAATATAGTTCTTCACAGTGCCTTCGCTTAAGAATAGAGCTGCAGCGATTTCCTTGTTCGATAAGCCGTCGGCGATATGTCGGACGATCGATTGCTCAGCTGCTGTCAGGCCGTATCGCGTCAAATCCCGTTCCTGCTCACTATCGGCCGAAGACTTCGTGCTAGAACCACTATCCGCCGCACCAGAGCCGATCATGCCGGCCAGCTTGCGGGCAATATCCGGATGGATTAGCAGCGTGCCGTCATGAACCGTTTTGATTCCGCTGATGATACGGCTTGGCGGTACATTCTTGAGCAAATAACCGTTGGCGCCGTTCCGAATGGCGGCTGCAATATATTCATCGTCATCGAACGTCGTTAGGACGAGGATAGCAGGCGATCGAGGGAGCGATTTAATTAATCGCGTGCCTTCTACGCCATCACACCCTGGCATCCGCATGTCCATCAGCACGACATCGACGGACTGCTGCTGCACGAATTCATAAGCAGCCTGGCCGTCTTGGCACGTACCCGCGACAGACAATTCAACGTCGAGGTCCAGTATAACCTTCATGCTCTCGCGAATGAAAGGATCATCATCAACGATAAGTACGGAAATCACAGTTTTCATCCCCCTTGGGTCTTGGCATGGGATTGCGAATGACTTGGAATCCACGTCATGACCGAGAACCGGCCCTCCGCACGGCAGGTAATCCTGCCGCCGACAAGCGCTGCACGCTCTTGCATGCCTCGCATGCCGATGCCGGTTGTTAATGGCCCAGACGGCAGCGCGCCGTCATTCTCAACAGACATTGCAACTCCGCCAGGCTGAAAATCCAAATTCACCTCGACTCGGACTGCGCCGCCGTGGCGTACCGCATTCGTTATGGCTTCCTGCGCATTGCGGTACAGCACGTATTCTATACTCGGGTACAGCTGCTCAGGACGACCGGTAATCGCAAATAGGACTTCAATCCCGAGCGTTTCGCCGGCCTCCTGGACGAGCTTGTCGAGCGAGTAGACGCGGCTCTCTTGTTCGGGAGCCGACAGTTTGCGTACCGTATGCCGCATTCGATCCATGCTGTCCTGCAACTGGTCGCGTATTTGCTCGACGATCGCGCGCGCGCGATCCGCATCATGATCGAATAGATGCAGCGCGGCTTCCGACATCATTTTGACCCGAATGAGCCGATGTCCCAGATCATCGTGAATGTCTCTTGCGATCCGATTGCGTTCTTCCGTCTGCGCATATTGCTCGATCTGTGCGGCATATTCTTGAGCGCGCCGCCGCGCCGCTCCCAGCTCTTCATGATGCTGGGCAAGCCGGTCATACAATTGCTCCGTCTGATTCCGCTTTTCTTCATACTGTTTGGAAGCCGTAAGAACGGCTGATAACAGCAGCCATAATAGACTGGCTGTTAACATCAATTCCGGTTCTCTGCCGTTCATGGCGCTGATCTGAACCGCAAGTCCGCCGACCGCCCATGCCGTTAAGCTCTTAGATTTGAATGACAAGGAGTAGATCGCGATCAAGGTTGAGTAGGGCAGCAGGAACAGATAGCCTCCCCAGCTGTAAGACATTGCACCGAAGCCGATTAGCTCGCATGCAGCAAGCAGAGCCGCCATTCGCGGCAGCAATTCCCCTAATTTGACTGCGAGAATCGAGAGCAGGACACAGATGACGAATAGGCTCGTTGATTGATCCACGGGACGGTCCAGCAGTGTGGCGGCCGCGGGGATGATGATGAATAAATGGCGTAGCCATGTCATGAACAGCGTCATCTCGGCGTTTCTCCATCTGACTTTTTGTCCCATTATAGCATATCTGTTTTGAGGTTCGGATGAGGTTTGGATGAAGAAAGATGACTTTCGTCACCTGCATGTGATGACTTTCTATACCTGTCGTCGAGCATCCAGCATTATACAATGAGAGCAATAGAACGGATATGAGGAGTGAACCGGTACGATGAATGCATTTGTTCATTTTCGCGAGGTCGTAAAGAAATACGATTCGGTGATGACCGTTAACCATCTTACGCTGGATATCGAGGAAGGCGAAATTTTCGGATTGCTCGGCCCGAACGGCGCTGGCAAGAGTACGACGATCGGGATGTTGTCCGGACTGCTTGATTTGAACGGCGGCGACATTACGGTCGGCGGCAGCTCGATTAAGAATAGACCGATCGAAGTGAAACGTCAGATCGGGCTTGTTCCGCAGGAGTTGGCGATTTATTTGAACTTGACGGCTAGAGAAAATGTAACGTTCTTCGGCAAGCTGTACGGACTGCGTGGCGCGCAGTTGAAGGAACGGGTTGACGAAGCGCTGTTGTTCGTTGGTCTGCTCGACCGCGCGAAGGATAAACCGTCGACCTTCTCGGGCGGCATGAAGCGCAGGCTGAACATCGCTTGTGCGATCGTGCATCGGCCGAAGCTGATCATTATGGATGAGCCGACCGTCGGCATTGATCCGCAGTCTCGCAACCATATTCTCGAATCGGTGCGCACGTTGAACAGGCTTGGTTCTACGATTATCTATACGAGTCACTATATGGAAGAGGTAGAAACGATCTGCACGCGCGTCGGCGTCATGGACCAAGGCAAGTTGATTGCTTGCGGGACCAAAGAGCAGCTGCGCCTACAAGCAGGGCAGGATACGAAGCTGGCATTCGAGCTTGATCGCGAAGAGCCGCAGGCCTTAGAAGAAATCAACAGTCTCCCCCGCGTCAAGCAGGCCGGCTCCATCGGCGACGGCATCATTGAAGTGATTTGCAAAGATTCGGCCGCGATATTGCAGGACATTTTATTTATTTTTCACAAATACGGCATTTCGCTTCGTACGATGACGCGAACCGAGCCGGGGCTCGAGACGCTGTTTCTGCAATTAACGGGCCGATCGCTGCGGGATCAATAAGGGTTGAAGGAGGAGAACGATTATGCGTGCATTCTTAACGGCAGCCCAATACCAGATTATATCGCTCTGTCGGATGCGGAACTTAATATTGACGTTGTTCCTTCAGCCGCTTGTCTTGATTCTGCTGCTCGGGCATGCGTTCGGCGGAGAGATGAAGCCTGCCAAGGTCGGACTGTTCATTGAAGACACAGGAGCTCTGAGCAGTTCGATCCAAGAGTATTGGCATTCCGAGCAAGTGACAGCCTATGCGGCTGTGGAGATTACGCGATCTGAGGAGGAGACGCGTCAGTCCGTCGAGAGCGGACGTTTCGACTATGGCGTCGTCATTCGAGAGGGGTTCTCGGAAGCTGTCACGGCAGGCCAACCAGCTCAATGGGTCCTGATGCCAGGACATGATGATTCTCGCAACATTGCGGTGCGGGCAGTGGCAGATCGGTATTTGTCAGAGATGAACTTGAAGCAATCTGCGTCAATCAATGGCTTAGGCGATGCATCGAGCGATACGGAGAATGGGAGCACGGATGCTTCCTCAAAGACCGTGCAAATCGGAACGCTTGGCGTGAGCGCGGAGCATTTGTTCGGTACGGTGAATGCGAATCAATATTACGCAGTGTCGAATCTCATTATGTTTCTGCTGTATGCGGGAATGACCGGGACCATTGTTTTGCAGAATGAGAAGCAGAACTTCACGCTCCAGCGAATCTATACGCAGCCCTCTCGGTTCAATATGGTCGTCTACGGGAAACTGGCTGGTGTCGTCTGCTTCGGAATCGTGCAGTCGATCGTCATCATCGCCTTCACAACGTTTGTGTACGATGTAGATTGGGGCAATCGCCTCGACCTGACCGCGCTGGTCTGCCTATTATCGATCGCCGCCGGCATCGGCTGTGCGATCGTCATCGCTTCCTTCTTCAAGTCGCACCAAGCGTTCCGTTCTTTCTACAGCATCTTTATTTTCATCGCAACCTTCCTAAGCGGCGGCATGGTGGCGAATCTCGATGGAACGGTTGGCGAGCTTGGCAAGTTTACACTGAATTATTGGTCGACCAAGGGGTTAAGAGGCATCATGAACGGCGAGCTTGGCACTGATCTATGGATGCCGATCGGTGTACTCGCGAGTATTGCAGTTGTTCTTCTGGCAATTGGTGCAGTAAGAATGTCGAAGGTGGTGAAGGTCAATGCCTAGTCTTACAATTGCGCTGCTGCTCATACGGCGGGTCCTGTCTACGAGGCGCGATATCATAATGAGTCTGCTGCTCCCGGCTGCTGTGCTCGCTGGCATTGTCGCGTTATTCGCATCATCCAGCCAAACGGAGCCGAAGCTGACCGTCTTGAATCAAGATAAAGGAGCCTATGGTTCAATGATCGGCAAGCAGCTTGAGATCGAGCCGAAGTACGAGATTACTACGGTTACTTCGGGAACGGAAGAGCAATTGAAGCAAGCGATCGAAGTAGGGAATATAGACGCTGCTATCATTATTCCGGCAGCTTATTCCGAACAGCTGCTAGCGGGTCAATCGCCGACCGTGATTTTGTATCGAATGAACGAACAGCTGTGGAACGCATCCCTCGCGCTGTCGCTGGAAGCAGAGACGGATCGGATGAATCATGCGGCTTCTCTTCTGGCTCAGACCGGCGAGTTGAATAAGGAGAACCTTGATCATCTGCTGGCAACTGTACATGAGAATCGGATAGCTATGCATGATGCGGATCTGCAAATCGGCAGCACGATCGCTAATCCTGAAGTTATCGGGCTCATGTTGTTGTTCGTGCTGCTGCTCGTCATGAAATCCGTCTCTTTAATAATGGAAGATCGCGAGCATCGAACGATGGCGCGTATGTTCACCGCGCCTGTTCGCGGGTATGAGATCGCACTCGGCAACTTTCTTGGCAGTGCAGCCGTAGGGACGATGCAGCTTATTGTAATGGTCGGCTTGTGCTGCTTCGTATTTGGTTATGATCCTGGCTTCTCTCCACTTATGCTGCTCCTGCTGTTGGAATGTTTCCTTATTACTTCGGTTGGTCTAGCAAGTGCAATTGCAGGCCTCGTACGCAACAGTATGCAGCTAAGCGGTATAGGCAATCTGGTGATTACGCCGACGTGTATGCTGGGAGGATGTTTCTGGCCGATCTCCATCATGCCGGATTTCATGCAGAAGCTGGCCAATTTCACGCCTCAGAAGTGGCTGCTGGAGGCGGCTGATCGGCTATCCAGCGGCAGCGGGATAAACGCTGTTACTGTCCCTGTATTAATTATTCTGCTGTTCGCAGTCGTACTGCTTGCTTTCGGTGCGGTAGTGCTGCGTCCAAGCCGACAGGCCGTTAGCGGTTAGTTGCGGCCTAACAATTCGAAGGACGATCCAGTCGAAGCGGCTGTTTCGTCCTCTTTTTGCACCTGAACAGAGAGGTTTGCATTTTCGGACGCGCAGAGCAAGAACTTTTTTTGCGGATGATGGATATTGGAGCGGGGAGGGTGAATAGGATGACAATACCCCTCTTCTTCAACAAGTAATTGTCACAGCACGCGCTGGATTGTCGATTTGTCTACGGCCGGGACAAAACGGGCGCTCCAACGTTCAAAAATAGTCAATAATCCAAGTTGCCAGAACATAAGATGAAGTATAAACTAGATACGAGAGGTAATTGTCAGAACATTTCGCCAATTACTGATTGATCATCACCGAAGCAAGGGAGGGATTGCCGTTGAACAAGAGCCACGAAGTTGAATATTGCAATTTGGAGCTGCGATTCGACCGCCGGCAAATCCAGAATCTCATTCGGGATCTGATTCAGGAAGGCTACTCTCTGTATTGGAGCGAGACGGAGTACCAGTTTCTTATTTCGATTCGCACAGGGCGCAAGCTCGTCAAGCTGCGATTCCAGCGAATCAAGCAGCGTTATAAGATTGTTGGCGACTATTTGATTAAGGACGAGAAGCTGTCGGAGTTAATTGAGAAGCTGATCAACGACACACGCGGCCACGCGGTCGTGAAGCGGATTAAAGATCGTCAAATCGTTATCGAGAACATTATGTTCGGTGAAATTATACGTTTAGTGGAGGTGTCCGGCATGGAACATCGGATTATTTATCAGAAAAAGCCGTTTGTAACGATTGAAGAGATGATTCAGGCGTTCCAGTCGAAAAGAGCGGAGGAGCGGGCCATCGTTCTGCGCTACGAGCTCGACTATGAACTGTCGGTACTATACGAGGCGTTGTCGAACAATGATGAGGAGACGATTACATCGTCGAAGGAGAAGCTTGTCGGACTTCGGACGGAGATGCTCCAGCTGGAGCTGTGACGAATTGCAGATAGATTCAGGCAGCAAATTTACGCTAAAGCAGGGGAGGCGGCCATCATGGCGTCGAACCTGCTTTTTCCATATCAGAAATAATAATGATCGGTGATAATCTGGAAAGGATAAAAGATTATTGGCGGGGGCAGCGACTGTAGCGGTCCTTACCGGGGTGTTCAGTGCGTTTCGATCGGAGTGAGATAAGCTAACAAATAAGTGGATAAAGGGTATCTTGTCATGCCATGAATAACAAAGACTTAATAATGCGATTAGAAAAAGTAATGAATGAAGGCGCTTTTTTCCTAAACGACAGTTTTCATCAGCGGATAAAACGAGTACAATAGGATGTATTGTGAAACAAATTATGAGAGATAAAGGATGGAAGAAACAGATGTCTAAACAGCAAATCGGCGTGATCGGCCTTGCCGTAATGGGCAAAAACCTGGCACTTAACATTGAGAGCAGAGGTTTTACCGTATCCGTATACAATCGCTCCCGTGAAAAAACGGACGATCTGATGCAAGAAGCAGCAGGCAAAAACCTGGTACCTACATACTCCATTGAAGAGTTTGTAGCTTCCCTGGAAGTTCCACGCAAAATTCTGATCATGGTTCAAGCTGGCGCAGGTACAGACGCAACGATCGATTCGCTCGTTCCTCACCTGGCGGAAGGCGACATCATCATCGACGGCGGCAACGCATACTTCCCTGACACGCAACGCCGCAGCAAAGACCTCGAAGCTAAAGGCTTCCGCTTCATCGGCACGGGCGTATCCGGCGGCGAAGAAGGCGCACTGAAAGGTCCTTCCATCATGCCAGGCGGACAAGAGTCGGCATACAAACTTGTTGAGCCAATTCTGACGGCTATCTCGGCCAAAGTTAACGGCGACGCATGCTGCACATATATCGGACCGGACGGCGCAGGCCACTACGTCAAGATGGTTCACAACGGCATCGAGTACGGCGACATGCAGCTGATCTGCGAAGCGTACAACCTGCTCCAATCGGTTCTTGGCCTCGACGCGAAAGAACTGCACGAAATCTTCACAGAGTGGAATAAAGGCGAACTCGACAGCTACCTGATCGAGATCACGGCTGACATCTTCTCGAAGTACGATCCAGAGACGGGCAAACCGATGGTTGACGTCATCCTCGACTCCGCCGGCCAGAAGGGCACAGGCAAATGGACGAGCCAAAGCTCGCTCGACCTGGGCGTTCCGCTGTCCATCATTACGGAATCGGTATTCGCACGTTTCCTGTCCGCTATGAAAGAAGAGCGCGTGCAAGCTAGCAAGCTGCTCAAAGGACCTAAGCCTGCTCCATTCCAAGGCGACAAAGCAGCATTCATCGAGAATGTACGCAAAGCGCTGTTCGCGAGCAAAATCTGCTCCTATGCACAAGGCTTCGCACAAATGCGCGCCGCTTCCGATGAGTACGGCTGGGATCTGCGCTACGGCGATATCGCAATGATCTTCCGCGGCGGCTGCATCATCCGTGCCCGCTTCCTGCAGAACATCAAAGATGCATACGACCGCAACCCTGCGCTGTCGAACCTTCTCCTCGATCCTTACTTCCAAGAGATCGTAGAGTCGTACCAAGGCGCTTGGCGTGAAGTTGTAGGAACGGCTGTAGCACAAGGTATTCCAGTGCCATCGTTCGCAAGCGCGATCGCATACTTCGACAGCTACCGTACGGAGCGTCTGCCTGCTAACCTGCTGCAAGCGCAACGCGACTACTTCGGCGCTCACACGTTCAAACGTCTGGACAAAGAAGGCACGTTCCACCACAACTGGATGAGCAACTAATGGCTTAGGAAGGCGGGGAGGATGAGGGTTGTCCTAATGTAACGGGGACGACACGCCTTCCACTGCATCCTTCAGCCAACGGCGGAGGCGGTCGACCTCATGGTCGCCATTCTTCCGCTGAATGAGACTCATGGACGCTTCGGCGAACGAATGAAACGTTTTAAGCAAATGTGGCTGCGACAGATCCAGTAATTTCGGGTCTGCGTCAGCCACTTTCTTTTTAATGAATTCCAGCAGCCAGATGACATCATCTCTTGTAAGCGGGTAACTGCTGTCCAGCAGTCTGCTTACGCGGACAGCTGCCGGATTGTTGCTTGAATTCGACGATGGATTGACGTTCATAGACGACGGCCCCTTCCACTTCATATGTACTACTATCATCTCTACGGCAAAAGAAAGATTTTTATACCCGGCTTTACGGAAAAAATGGTATGATAAGGCCGTATGCGCTTACGTAGAAAGCAATTTGCTTACAGCTTTTAGGGGGATTATAGATGAGTGGACAACCCAATCCACAATCGGCTGCACCAAGCACAGCAGGTACGTCGGGCAAGATCGTCCTTGTAGGTTTCATGGGGACAGGCAAGTCGACGGTGTCGCGGCTGCTTGCGGAGCGGCTTGGCTGGCAGCGCATCGATTCGGATGAAGAGATCGAACGTCGGTCAGGCAAGACGATACCCGAACTGTTCGCCGAAGGTGGAGAAGACTATTTCCGCGATGTAGAGACTGCTGCTCTACAGGCGCTTATGGCATTAGAACAATCAGCTGTTATAGCGACTGGCGGCGGCGCCGTATTGCGCGAGATTAATCGGGCTTGCATGCTGGATAACGCATTTGTTGTTGCGCTCAAGGCAGATGAAGCGCATATTATCGCGCGCGTGGGCAATGATCCTTCCAGACCGCTGCTGCAAGGCGATGCGGCCGCTAACGTACGGCGTTTGCTTGATGCACGCAGAACCGCGTACGATTTTGCCACACTGTCCATCGATACAACCGGTTTAACGCCTGACGATGTGTGCAGCGCAATTATTGAACAGTGGACTGCAGCTTGTACTACATAATATAAAAGGAGATTCGACGAATATGGATGTTATCGTAACCCCAACACCTAAGCTTCAAGGTGATATTCAAGCACTCTCTTCCAAGAACTATACGACGCGCTACTTGCTTGTAGCAGCGCTTGCGGATGGCACGAGCACCGTGTACTACCCGGCACATAGCGAAGACAGCGATGCAATGCGCCGCTGCATTCGCGATCTTGGCGCAACGATCGAAGAAGACGATGAGAAAATCGTCATTACCGGTTTCGGCAGCCGTCCGAGCAGCGTGAAAGAGCTGAACGTAGGAAACGCTGGCGCGGTACTTCGTTTCCTGATGGCTATCGCATCCCTGAGCCCTGAGATTACGTTCGTGAACACGTATCCGGATTCGCTCGGCAAACGTCCGCATGATGACCTGATCGATTCGCTGAAACAGCTTGGCGCAGAGATCGATCACCGTGAAGGCAAGCTGCCGATTACGATCCGCGGCGGCAACCTGAAGGGCGGCAAAATTACGGTATCCGGCAACATCAGCTCGCAGTTCCTGAGCGCACTGCTGTTCCTGACGCCGTTGCTCGAAGAAGACAGCGAGATCGAAGTGCTGCATGATCTGAAGTCGAAAATCGTTATCGGTCAGACGCTCGAAGTCATTGAGCAAGCCGGCATCGTCATTCATGCAAGTGAAGATCTGATGCATTACCGCATTCCAGGCCGTCAGAAGTATGCTGCGAAGACGTATCGCGTGCAAGGCGACTATCCAGGTTCGGCTGCAGTGCTTGCAGCTGCAGCTGTGACGGAATCAGACGTTACACTGCGCGGTCTCGAAGAGAAGAGCAAGCAGGGCGAGCGCGCCATCGTTGACGTGCTTCGCATGATGGATGTGCCTCTGACGCACGAAGACGCGGTTGTTCGCGTACAAGGCAATAAGAAGCTGAAAGCGGTAGAGTTCGACGGCGACGTTGCGACAGACGCAGTACTCGCGATGGTAGCAGCCGCTGTATTCGCTGAAGGCACTTCCCGTTTCTATAACGTTGAGAATCTTCGTTACAAAGAGTGCGACCGTATTACCGATTACTTGAACGAGCTTCGCAAAGCAGGCGCGAACGTAGAAGAGCGTCAGGCTGAAATTATCGTACATGGTCGTCCTGAAGGCGTTGAAGGCGGCGTTGAAATCGACGCTCATTACGATCACCGCGTCATTATGGCGCTTACGATCGTTGGTCTGCGTTCGCAGAAGCCGCTTCGCATCAAGGATGCGCATCATGTTGCGAAGTCGTATCCGATCTACTTCGATCACTTGAAGGCGCTTGGCGCGCAAGTAGAGTGGGTAGAGTAATTTACGGTTAATTCGGATATATTCCTTTAGTGCAGTTGTCGTTGATTTTGGTATTGGTTAGGTTCGTATATGAATAGGCTGGGAGGCTTGTATCCGTATGGCATATGCACATCCTTCAAGAGAGCAGCTGAAAGAGCTTCTGGAGCGGTCGAATACGATCGCTGTTGTTGGTCTGTCCGACAAGCCGGATCGTACGTCGTACATGGTAGCCGAAGCGATGCAAGCGAAGGGTTATCGGATTATTCCGGTCAACCCGAACGCGGAGACGATACTTGGCGAGCAATGTTATGCATCGTTAGCCGACATTCCGGAGCCCGTCGATATCGTTAACGTTTTTCGCCGCAGCGAGCATACGCCGCCTGTAGCCGAGGATGCTGTTGCAATCGGCGCCAAGGCGTTGTGGCTGCAGCTTGGAATTGCCAATGAAGAAGCGGCTGCGATCGCCCAAGAGGGCGGCCTGTTCTTCGTGATGGACCGCTGTATCAAGGTGGAAGACTCCATTCTGCTGCCGCAAGGAAAATCCAAATAATGGCGTGATATTATTCGATGTCTCTTGCCACAATAAGACAGGTTTCCGAGTGGGATAATGGCTAAAGCCACATCGCCTCAATGGAGCCTCACTTATGCAAGCAACTCAAGGAGGAGACAAAAGAATGTATCCATTCAACCAGCAAGGCTCCCAGTTTCAGTCCAACAGCCAGCAGCAACCGTTCCAATCCGGCGGCCATTATGTGCAATCCCATTACCAAGGCCAATTAAGCCAGCCAAGCTTCGGACAACCGGGTGTTATTCCTTCGGGTTATCAATCGAACTCACATTTTAACCAAGGGAATTATTCTTCGTTTGGCGGCAATCAACAGTACCAGCAATACACGCCGGCAAGCCAGTCGCTTGGTCCGGTAATCTCGCGCGTGGGATGGCAGGCTGGTCCTGACTTGCATCAACAGCACCAACCGCAGCAATCGCACAGCTATGTACAACAATCTAGCGTGGGCAATCAATATGCTGCAGGTCCTGTCATCAGCCGTTACGGTTATCAAGCTGGTCCGGATAACAGAGGCCCTGTGAATCAAGTGTTTAACCAACAATCCAATCAGGGCTACTTCCAACCGCAGCATTTTGGGGCATCCCACATCCATACAGGCTTCACTGCACAAAGTCATACAGGGCAGCATCCGGTATATGAGTCGACGAACGCATACCAGCAAGCAGGCCCTGTCATTTCGCACTTTGGCGGATATGAGTCGAATCAACATTAAGGGTTGAATGAAGTAGTGACAAGGCTGTTTTCGGCGTAAATGCTGGAAACAGCCTTACCTTTCGTGCATCTCTTTGACAAAATGCGCAGCAGCGCTTACGATTTTACTAAAAACCAAAGAAGTATGTAAATTTTCATTTTATACTTTCGCTTGGATTTCTCCGGAATGAAACGCACTACGCCGTTAACAGGATGGCGAAACCCGTTTCACCTTGATAAACGAGAGGAGGCAGCAGCGAGTGAACATGCTCGGACGGCTGCAGCAGCTAGGCAGATCATTCATGCTGCCAATGATCGCTCTGCCTGCGGCATCCATATTTCTTAGCTTAAGCGTGCTGCCGTGGGACCGGATCCATCTGCCTCAGATGGCCGACTATTTGGCATTGGCCAGCCAAGCTATTTTTACATTCTTGCCATATATATTCGCCCTAGGCGTTGCAATGGGTATGTCTGGTAATGCAGGTACGGCTGGGATGGCAGCACTTGTTGCCATGTTCATTTATAGCGGAATTACGAGTAAAGGTAATCCCGATATCGAACCGACTGTTCTGATCGGCGCAATAATGGGTCTTGTATCAGGACTTAGCTTCGAGCGATTCAAAAATATTAAGCTGCCCGAATACATACAGTTTTTCGGTGGACCGCGATTTGTTCCGTTATTCGTTAGTGTGTTCGCAGTAATTTTCTCATCGATGATGGTTGGCGTGAGTGATGATATTCAGATCGGCTTAATTCATCTAGGCGAGATTGTTAATTCTGCTGGCGGCTTCGGCGTGTTCTTATATGGGTTTATCCATCGGATACTCGTCGTATTTGGCTTGCACCATCTGTTGAACCATGTTTTCTGGTTTCAGGTTGGTGGTTACACAACAGCGGATGGCAACGTTGCTTTCGGTGATTTGCCGCGTTTCTTCGCAGGCGATCCGACAGCGGGCGCTTATATGGCAGGTCTGTACCCAACGATGATGTTCGCGCTTCCTGCGATAGCGCTCGCGATCATTCAAGAGGCGCGCGAAGACTTGAAGCCGAAAATTCGCAAAACTTTTCTTACCGCTGCGCTCGCTTCATTCCTGACCGGTGTTACGGAACCGGTGGAATTCGCCTTCTTGTTCGTTGCGCCGTATTTGTTCGTCGTGCATGCGCTGTTGTCGGGCGTCATGATGTGGGTGACTTACGAGCTTGGCATTCGTCATGGCTTCTCGTTCTCCGCAGGCGCGATCGATTACGTGCTTAATGAACATCTGGCAACGCGCGGTTGGCTTATTATTCCGATTGGTCTTGTTTTCGGTATTTTCTACTATGTGTTATTCCGCTGGGCGATCAGACGGTTCCGCATTCCGACGCCTGGCCGGGAGGAAGGCTCGCAGCTCGATGAATGGGCAGGAGACATTCCTTACCGTGCTCCGCTTATTCTTGAAGCGATCGGCGGCAAAGAGAACATCGTTCAGATGGAAGCGTGCATCACCCGACTTCGCTTGAAGGTGTCCAATGAGAAGCAGCTGGATATTAACGCGCTGCGCAATCTTGGCGCTGCAGGCGTTATCCGACTGGGCGGCGGGCATGTACAGGTCGTATTCGGCACCTTCTCTGAACTGATCAAGGAAGAGATGAACAAGGTCATTCGCAACGGGCAATCGCAAGTGCTGTTCTGTTCGCCTATGCAGGGCCGTATGATGCCATTGGAGGATGTGCCCGATCCGATATTCGCTGGCAAGCTGGTTGGACAGGGCGTTGCGTTCATGCCAGATAAGGGGGAGCTTGTTTCGCCAGTGAAAGGTACCGTTCTCATGATATACCCAACGATGCATGCGATCGGCATTCGGTCCGAATCTGGGCTTGATGTGCTGCTGCATATTGGGATTGAGACTTCCAAGCTGACGGACAAAGGATATTTTCAAGCGGTTGTGCAGGAAGGCGAGACGGTTATGCCCGGACAACTGCTCATCCGCTTTGATCTGAATCGTGTGCGCAAGGCGAGCAAGTCGCTTGCGACACCGATGGTTATTACAAATTCCGATATGGTCAAAACATGGCGGTTCGCACCGTTCAAAGCGGTGAAGAAGGGCCAGGCTTCGATTATGTCGGTCGTCTTAACAGAGAGAGACGGTGGGGGGAGAAGCGATGATTAACGGAATTGGAGCATCGCCTGGAATAGCAATCGGCAAATCGTTCGTTCTACCCAACTGGGAATGGGAAATGACCGACCAGAAAATCGATGTCGCGGATCTAGCACGCGAATTCGATCGCCTATATGAAGGAATTCGTACTTCGAAGTTTGAGATCGAGCAGATGAAGGATGAGCTTCGCGAAGTCGTTGGACCTGCGGAGACGACGATTTTCGATGCGCATCTTGCGATTCTGGATGATCCAGCTTTCATGAATGAGATTCAAGGGATGATTCAGCGGCAGTACAAGGCGGCAGAGGTTGCGGTCAAAGAAGCGATCGACCACTTCGTCGCCATGTTCGATCTGCTCGATGATGAATATATGAAGGAGCGAGCGCTCGACATCAAGGATGTCGGCAATCGGCTGCTGAAGCATCTGCTCGGCGCACCGGAGATTACATTGCCGTCAGATACACAGCCGTTCATCCTTGTGGCGAAGGAGCTGTCGCCGTCGCAGCTGGCTCATCTGAACCCGCAGCACGTGCTTGGCATCGTAACGTTGTCTGGCAGTACGACGTCGCATTCCGCCATTATGGCTCGTGCACTGGGCATTCCGCTAGTTGTCGGTCTTGATATCGATGAGATGGAGGACGATCCTTTCCAGACGGGCGAAATGCTCGTAATCGACGGCTCGGAGGGCATTGTTATTCTTGATCCAACACCTGCTGAAGTGGACCGCTATGGCGAACTGCAGAAGCAGGAGCGAGAGGATCGTCAGCGGCTTCGCGGCTTTGCCAACGTGCAGCCGGTTACGCCGGATGGCAAGAAGCTTGAGCTTGCAGCCAATATCAGCTCATTGAAGGAGCTGGAGGTTGCGCTTAGCAGCGGTGCGCATGGCGTCGGACTGTTCCGTACCGAGTTTCTATATATGGACCGCCAGCGCTTCCCGCGTGAGGATGAGCAGTTCGATGTGTATCGCACCGTAGCGGAACGTCTTGACGGCAAACCGCTCATCATTCGAACGCTTGACGTTGGCGGCGATAAGCAGTTGGATTATTTCGAGCTGCCGGAGGAGGACAATCCATTCCTCGGTTATCGCGCGATCCGAATCAGCTTGGACCGGACCGATCTGTTCAAGACGCAGCTGCGTGCGATCGTACGGGCTAGTCACTACGGGCAGGTCAAAATCATGTATCCGTTAATCTCCTCTGTTGAGGAGGTGCGGGCTGCGAATCGTCTGTTGAAAGAGGTCATGCAGGAGCTGAGCGAGGAAGGCATTCCGTATGATAACGGACTGCAGACTGGCATTATGATTGAGCTGCCGGCGGCTGTACAGATTGCGGATCTGTTGGCGGAGGAGGTCGACTTCTTCAGCATTGGCACGAACGATCTCGTGCAGTTCACGCTCGCAGTGGATCGTATGAATGAGCAGATATCCTACATGTACGATCCGTTCCATCCTGCGATTTTGCGTATGCTGAGAATGACGGTTGAAGCGGCGAAGAGCAAAGGCATCAAGGTTGGGGTCTGCGGAGAGATGGCAAGCGACTTGAGTGCGCTGCCGATCTGGCTTGCGCTCGACGTTGACGAGCTTAGCATGTCAGGGCATGCCATTCTTGAGCTGAAGGAACGTTTGTTGCACACTTGTCAGGAGGAGAGCCGCGCGCTGTTCGCAGAGCTGCTGCGCTGCCGCACAAGCGCAGACATTCACGACAAGCTTAAAGCTTTCGACGCATCGGTGCTATAAGTTTGTTGTAACCAAAGAACAGCCGGCCTTCCAGCGTAAAGCAAGGAGGACCGGCTGCTGCTGTCTTTAACCTTTAGCGCGCGTACGAAGAGCTTCGACGAACGCTTGACCGTATTCCGGAAGATCCGGCGGTCTGCGAGCGGAGATGAGATTGCCGTCGACAACAACGGGCTCGTCGAACCACTGAGCACCTGCATTCTCCATATCGTCGCGAATGCCTGGGGTGGATGTCACTTTGCGGCCATTCAGTATTTTCGCAGAGACCAGCACCCAGCCAGCATGACAAATTTGCCCGATCGGCTTGTTTTGTTCGTTAAGCTCACGTACGAGCTCAAGCACTTTGGGGAAACGGCGAATTTTGTCCGGCGCCCAGCCGCCGGGAACAAGCAGGCCATCGATTGCTGCGCTGTCCAGCTCGTCATAGGACAAATCGGCTGTTGCAGGAACGCCGTATTTGCCGATATGGGTCTTTCCTTTGACAGGGCCGGCATACAACACCTTTGCGCCTTCCTCGCGCACGCGGTAAACCGGGTACCACAGTTCCAAATCTTCAAATTCGTCATCAAGCAGACAGATGACAGTCTGGTTATGTAGGCTCATTCTAGTGAACTCCTCTCCATTCATCCTGCGGGTAACGTTTATAGACGGATGAGCACTTCAATTGTATCGAAGGTGAAGCAATGAAGCAATCGCGGTTGCGGTTATTTCGACTGCTGCCGGCTATTCTGGTGATGGGTGCTATTTATTGGCTATCAGATCAGCCAAGCAGCGAGATGAATACAGTTTTTCTGCCATGGTTTCAGGAATTGTTCCCTGCGATGGAAGGCTTTGATTGGGGACATTACGTCGCATATTTCGTGTTAGCGTTGGCATTTGATTATTATGGCGGCGAGCGTTCAGATCGGGTGTCCGTTAAGATCATAATCGTTCTATTGTGCACGCTGTACGGGATAACGGATGAATACCATCAGCGGTTTATAGACGGACGTACGTCGGACTATCATGACCTTCTGCATGATGCGATAGGAGCATTCGCTGCCGTATCGCTGGTGGGCATTCCAGCTATTAGACGATGTTGGCGGCGTGTGGCGAACTAGCAAAACTTACAAGCGTTTATGAGAAGGATTTTATGTAACGAAAGTCGAATCAGTCTACGTTGCATTAAAGCGGCGTACTGCCCTTCCGGTGAAGGAGTGACTCTAGTTGCTAAAGACGTGTTCATGTGGTGAGACGATGCGAATGAAGCTTCGTACCGTCATTTATTCAGGCAAAGTGGAAATTGATAACGTTCCCGTGTATACTTGCAAGGCGTGCAGCCGCAGTGAGGTATATCCTGTGGTTAAGACGGATTTGACCGGTTTGATCGGTACGCTGGGCGCACAACCAGAGAAACAATCCTTTCGTTTCGATGATTGGAACGAATGGGCGAATTTATTAGTGGAAGCATTCAATGCTCACAAGAAGCAGCCGGATCCGGCTTTAGTCGATCGGCTCGCTGGGGAGCGAATCGATATGCTGCTTGATCTTTATTCGCTTGCCGAGAAATTCGGTGACAATGAATGGAAGAATGAAATTTCCAAGCGTTTGACACAGCTAAGTCATAAAGCCTCTATACATAGAAGCACCATCGCACCGTAAACACTAGTGTATAATCGTTAGGTTGAAGGATGGGAATGCTACTAATTGGGGGGAATGACATGTCCGACTATGATGTATTGTCCACCGTAGAGCAGTGGGAGACTGCAGCAGCAGTGACCGATAAGCCTCTCCTCATCTTCAAGCACAGCACGCGTTGTCCAATCAGCGCCGAAGCATTCCAGGCTTGGAGGAGGTGGGTGAGTGATCATCAGGACAGCGGCATTCGTCAAGCGCTCGTGCATGTTGTGGAACATCGCCCTGTCTCGAACGCCGTAGCAGAGCATACAAGAATTACGCATGCATCCCCGCAAGCGATTCTAATCGTGGATGGGAAGTCGGTTTGGAATACCTCGCACTGGCATATTACGTATGATTCGCTAGAGGAACATCTCCGTGAACATTGCGGAAAGTAAATTTTTGTCGTATCATTACGGTAAAATGATGTGCGATAAAATACGAAGCAATGGAGAGAAGGACCGTGACGGTAACCATTTATGATGTAGCAAGAGAAGCGGGCGTATCCATGGCCACAGTATCGCGGGTTGTGAATAATAACCCCAATGTGAAGCCGCAGACGCGCAAGAAAGTATACGAAGCGATCGAACGCCTTGGCTATCGACCGAACGCAGTTGCACGCGGCTTGGCCAGCAAGAAGACGACGACTGTCGGCGTAGTTATTCCCGACATTTCGAATGCGATCTTCGCTGAAGTTGCGCGCGGTATTGAAGATATTGCCAACATGTATCATTATAATATTATTTTGTGCAACGCCGATAAGCGCAAGGAGAAGGAAATTCGTGTTGTTAACACGCTGCTGGAGAAGCAGGTCGATGGCCTGTTGTTCATGGGCGGCGCTGTAACGGACGAGCATCTGCAAGCGTTTAAAACGGCGAACGTGCCAGTCGTGCTCTGCGCGACGACGGACGAGCATGGCGTCATTCCTTCTGTTGATATCAATCACGAGGAAGCTGCTTATGATGCTGTCCGTGCGCTTATTGCGAACGGCCACCGCCGCATCGCGATGATCAGCGGTACGCTGCAAGACCCGTCGAACGGCTATGCCCGTTTCCACGGCTATAAGCGCGCAATCGAAGAAGCAGGCATTACGTATGATGAGTCGCTCGTTCGCACGGGCAACTATCGCTACGAATCCGGCGTTGAAGCGGTCAAATATTTCTTGGAGCTCCCAGAGCGTCCAACTGCGGTATTCGCAGCTACGGATGAGATGGCGATCGGTGCTATTCACAGCATCCAAGATGCAGGCTTGAAAGTTCCTGAGAATATTTCGGTCATCAGCGTGGACAACAGCCGCATGGCATCGATGGTGCGTCCACAGTTGACGACGGTTGCACAGCCAATGTACGATATCGGCGCTGTATCGATGCGCCTTCTGACGAAACTCATGAAGAAGGAAGCAGTCGAGCAGGCGAAAGTTATTTTGCCACACGAAGTCATCACACGCAATTCGGTAGGCGGAGTAGTCTAACGAGTTATTAGGTTAAGAACAACAAAAGGACAACCCCATTTGGGGTTGTCCTTTTGTTGTTCTGAAGGTTATACGCCATACAAGTTGCGCAGCAACGCACAAGCTCGAACAAAAGTTGTGCCCCACAAGGGCACGCGGCTCCTAATACGGAGTAACTCAAACACGCCTCAGTCCTGCCACCACCCCAATCCGGGGTCCCGGGGCTCTCCAACCCCGGGGGTCCTCCCTAGCAGGGAGGATTTAGGTGGGTAGAAAATTTGGTTTTCAGGGCCCCGTCAGGGAAAAAATTATGTAATTAATGTTTTAGCTTTTGAAATAGGGGTCCAAGGGGCCAAGCCCCTTGAGTCCACCCTTGAGGGAGGATCATTGGCGGGTTACTTCTGTAGAACGCGATTACAAGTCAACTGATTCGCGGCTTGTATCGCTTCTCTGCGGGGCATAGGCGTCCATTGACGCAGGTCATCAAGCCAATCCTCGGGGAGGGCATCGATACCGCCGGCTTCATCAGCCCACGCTTTGCGCCAATCCTCAGACAACGTAACGGCTGAATCAGCTGATCCTTGAATATGGGCCAGAAGCGGATCGTCGGTCATCGCCAGCCAGACGAACGACCAGGCACGCGGCACGACTCGCCATTTGTCATAGCCGCCGCCTCCAAGCGCAACCCACTTGCCGTCTGTGTAACGGTCTGCAAGGTCGCGGATGATGAGCGGCATCTCCTTATAAATGCGCATGCTGCAATGCATGTGGGAGAGCGGATCGTACGCATGCGCATCACAGCCGTGTTGACTTACAATGAGGTCGGGCTTGAATAAGCGGGCGGCCTCTTCTATGGTAGTCCGGAAGCTTTCCATCCAGGAGTCGTCTTCCGTATAAGGCTCCAGAGGGACGTTCATGCAGGCGCCTATGCCGCTGTCCGTGCCTCTCTCATGCAGGAAGCCGGTGCCCGGGAACAGAAATTTGCCTGTCTCGTGGATGGAATAAGTAAAGACCGAAGCGTCATCGTAGAATACCCATTGGACGCCATCGCCATGGTGAACATCGGTATCGATATACAAAATGCGCAGATCATTGCGCGCCTGCACCTGTTTGATCGCGATTGCGGCATCGTTATAGACACAGAAGCCGGAGCCGCGATGCGGGAAGGCGTGATGCAGCCCGCCAGCCATGTGGAACGCGCGTGTGGCTTGTCCGCTCATGACTGCTTCGAGGGCGCAGATAGAACCTCCGGCGATTGCCGCGGCAGCATCGTGCATGCCCGCAAAATAAGGCGTGTCTTCGTCGGACAACCCATACCTCTCGGCAGCTGCTACCGCGTCTGTAGAAGGTGCTGGATCGCTTAATTGACGAACGGCTTGTACGTAGTCCGGCCGATGTACCGATAACAATGCTTCTTCGTCTGCCAGCTGCGGGATAATGATATCGTTACGTTCGAGCAGATTGCTTCGGACGAGCAGATCGATGGTGGACCGTAGTCGGGTCGGATCGAAGGGATGATGCTCATGAAACCGATAGTGTTCAGCGTCAGGATGATGGATGAATACGGCTTTCGCCGACATGGACGATCCTCCTTAAAAGCAATTTGCTAACTTCCTCGATATAACAGCCTGCAAGCAAATTGCTTGCTTCGAAAGCATACGCTTAGCAATTTGCTAACTTCCTCGATATAACAGCCTGCAAGCAAATTGCTTGCTTCGAAAGCGTACGCTTAGCAATTTGCTAACTTCCTCGAAGCTATATTCGTTGAATTAATACATAAACCGCTGACGGAAACGGACGCGATCAAATTGTTCGACCGACGACAGCGGCACATCGGGGCCGACGCGGACCATCAAGCAGTTGGCAGGATGGGAGCATATTTCCGGATCGTCTGTAGCGAACCATACCATTCCGATCGACTGCATGACGCGTTCCATCATCGCGCGGTACTCCCACACACTAAGCTTCATGCCTTCGAGGTCCCAGTGCCAATAATACTCGGTTGTATATACGATCATCTGATCCAGTTGGCCTTCTGCGAATGCGGTCTGAATCATTTGCTTGCCCACACCGCCGGAACGGTAGCTTGGAGCAACCTCAACAGCGCCTAACTCAATAAGATCGTCCATATTCGCGTCAGACCATCTCTCTAGTTCATCGGGATAGTGGAATGTCACATAGCCGACGATCGTGTCTTGGTCAATGCAGGCGATAATCCGGCCTTCCGGCAATTCAGCGATCTCAATCAATGCTTCCAGTTGTTCAGCCGGACGGCGGAAAGCGTGCAGCTGCTCGTGCATCCGCAATTGCCGCAGACGCTCCGGTGGAATCGGCCCTTCAATGACAAGCTCGCGGTCACGAATGAACAGAGTAAGCCGTTGATACACCTTCAAATGTTCCAACTGTTCACCTTCTTTTGTGTCATACGGAAATGAACTGCTTTTCTAGCATATTGATGGGTTGTTGCAAAAGGATATTGTTGTTGCTTCGTTACTCTATGGTATAATAACATACATGCTAATGAAAACGCATTCTTTAGATCCAGTTCAAGAAGTCCGCTTAGGATCTCGAGGCAACATGACAACTTTTTGAACATGATCTTCAATCATGGGCAATACGAATTCGATCTTCCAATTAGGAAGACCATAGTTTGATGGGAGGATGACATTCATGATCAACTTGCATCAAGAGCGCATACCAGCAACGACGAACCGTTCCAACATCGGTAATTACGAGACGGCACGCGAACAATTTGACTGGAGACAAATCGAGGAGCATTTTACTTGGCATACGACCGGCAAAGTGAACATGGCGTATGAAGCAATCGATCGTCATGTACAAGAGGGTAGAGGCAGCAAGGTAGCTTTGCATTACAGCGACGCTGCAAGAGATGAGAGCTGGACGTTCGAACAGCTCAGCCAGCACTCGAATCGGTTCGCGAATGTTTTGCGTAAGCAGGGCGTACAGAAGGGCGACCGCGTCTTTATTTTCATGCCGCGCACGCCTGAATTATATATTAGTCTGCTCGGCATTCTTAAGGTAGGGGCCGTAGTCGGACCGCTATTCGAAGCATTCATGGAGACGGCGGTGAAGGACCGCTTGCTCGACAGCGGAGCCAAAGCGATCGTAACGACGCCTTCGCTTCTCGGCCGCATTAAGCGTGATGAGCTGCCGGATTTGGAGAGCATCATCGTCTTCGGACAAGTTGAACCCGCAGAAGGCCTTATCAGCTATGAGCAGGAGATGAGCACCGCTTCTGACGAAGCAGAGATTGAATGGCTTGGCCGCGAAGATGGTCTCATTCTTCATTATACGTCGGGATCGACAGGCAAGCCGAAAGGCGTATTCCATGCTCAGAACGCGATGCTGCAGCATTATTATACGGGCAAGATCGTATTGGATCTTCGGGAAGACGATGTATATTGGTGTACAGCTGACCCAGGCTGGGTAACAGGTACATCCTATGGCGTGTTCGCGCCTTGGCTGAACGGCGCTACGAACGTCATTCGCGGCGGTCGGTTCAGTCCGCAGGATTGGTATGGTACGATACAGCGTTACGGCGTGACGGTATGGTACAGCGCGCCTACGGCGTTCCGTATGCTTATGGGCGCAGGCGAAGACGTTGTGAAAGGCTTTGATCTGTCGAGTCTGCGTCACGTCCTTAGCGTAGGCGAGCCGCTTAATCCAGAGGTTGTCCGTTGGGGCATGAAGGTGTACGGCCATCGCATTCATGATACGTGGTGGATGACGGAGACGGGCGGGCAACTCATCTGCAACTATCCGTCGATGGACATTAAACCTGGCTCGATGGGCAAGCCGATCCCAGGCGTTCGCGCTGCGATTATCGATGATCAAGGCAATGAGCTGCCGCCGTATCGAATGGGTAATCTCGCAATTGCGACGCCATGGCCGTCCATGATGCGCCGCATCTGGAATAATGATGCGAAGTATGAAGAATATTTCCGCATTCAAGGCTGGTACATTTCGGGAGATTCCGCTTATATGGATGAGGACGGCTACTTCTGGTTCCAAGGACGGATCGATGACGTGATCAATACGTCGGGCGAACGGGTAGGTCCTTTCGAAGTAGAGAGCAAGCTCGTTGAGCATCCCGCAGTTGCTGAAGCAGGTGTAATCGGCAAGCCGGATCCGCTTCGCGGGGAGATTATTAAGGCGTTTATCGCGCTTCGTGAAGGATTCACCCCGTCGGATGAACTGAAGGAAGAAATTGCGAAGTTCGTTAAAGTCGGTCTGTCGGCACATGCTGCGCCTCGTGAGATTGAGTTCAAGGATAAACTGCCGAAGACGCGCAGCGGCAAGATTATGCGCCGCGTTCTGAAGGCTTGGGAGCTGAACCTCCCAACAGGCGACCTTTCTACGATCGAGGACTAAATATAACCATAACAATTAAGGCTGAGCAGGTATCCAAACCTGCTCAGCCTTTGTTTGTTATTAAGGGTTGTACGAGAAGCTTGCCGCTTCTGCAGACTCACCGTGCTCGTTCACTGCACGAACTTGGTACGTACCCTTCGTGATAATCGAGATGTACTCGAATTTCGTGTCTCCTGTAGAGCCCAGCTTAACGTATTTGCCATTGCTATCGCCGCTGTAGTAGACCGTGTATTCCGATACTTGGTCGGAAACCGGATTCGCGTTCCACGTCAGCTTGACGCCTAGATCCGAAGCTTCAACCTTGAAACCCGTCGGAGCGGATGGGGAAGGGAGCGAACCTTCTCCGGTGCTGCTTCCATTGTCCCCTCCAGTGGAGCCGTCGCCTTGTCCGCCCGTAGTTTCGCCGAGTCCAAGATTCGGATCGATAATCTCGGTATCATCACCAGTGCCTGCTGGCTGCTGGTTAGGGTTAGCTCCGACGATGCGGCTAGGCGTTGATTCATGTCCCACGACGTCTACGGCAGTAATGTAGTAGCTGTATCCGCTGCCGCCTGTTGTATCCGTCTTGAACACGGTTTGCTCGCCGACTAGAATCGTCGTGCCAATCTGCTTGAATGGAGAAGTTGGCGAGTCGGCGCGATATAACCGGTAACCGACAACATCCGCTTCACGGTTCGGATTGAACGAGATGTTCGCTGACGTTGCGCTGACAACATTCAATCGAACATTGACTGGCGCGCTCGGTGCTGCTCCGTCATCTACGCGTGGATCGACAGTCGATGGTGCGTCGTTCTTCGCATCTTCCGGCATGAAGAACGAAAGCGGACGGCGTTGATCGGCTGGCAGCGCTTCTTGCGCCTTCTGGATTTCAGCCATCAGCTGATCGATCGGTTTCTCGCGTTTAACGACGACTTGCTGACGAACCATATCGAGCGGCGTTGCCTCATTCGGAATATAGTTGATTTTGTTGTATGGAATGTAAGCCATACTCACAAGCGCATCGTCTGCTTCTTTCGGCAAATACTTCTTGTTGAACCAGTCGGTCACAAGCTTGCCGGCTTGCTTGGTCAGATCCGTCGGAAGCTTGCCGCTGACGCTGGATACGGTTGCTCTTACAATGCCGTCTGGCTTCGACCATTCTTTCGTCGGGAACAGCTCCGGCCTTGCATCCGTTACGGCATTCATAATCATTGCCCAGATCGAGCGGGCACGCGTACGGCCGTCCTTGGATAAGGTGTGTATCGATTTCTCGTAACCGGCCCATACACCGAGCGAGATGTCCGGCGTGAAGCCCATGAACCAAACATCGCCGTAATCAGATGTAGAGCCCGTCTTGCCGGCCATCGGAATTTTGCCGTATTGCTTGAGTGTATTAGTCAGGGAATGTGCCGTACCGTTGGCATCGGAGATAACAGTACGCAGCATATCCGTCATCAGAAACGCAGTTTGTTCGGAATAAACGCGCTTCGGCTGAGCTTTATGCTCATAGACGATTTTACCCGTTGCATCGGTAATCTTCGAAATCATGTAAGCGTCATTGAACACGCCTTTATTCGGGATCGAACCGTATGCATTCGTCATTTCTTCAACGGTTACGCCTTTGCTTAAGCCGCCGATAACACCGGTTTGTGCATTATCATCTTCCGGTTGCAGCGTCGTGATGCCGAGTGAGCGGGCAAAGCTCCAAGCGTTCGGGATCGTAACCTTGTTCAAGAACAGCTTAAGCGCCGGCAAGTTCAAGGAGCGGTTGAGCGCTTCGCGAGCCGTCACGAGACCTAAGTAACGGTCGTTCGAGTTTTTCGGAATATGGAAGCCCTTCTGCCAGTCCTTCAAGATGATCGGCGAATCGTCCAGTACGCCTGCCGGTTGGATCAAACCTTTCTCCAGAGCTGGCAAGTACGCGGCGATTGGCTTCATCGTCGAGCCTGGCTGCCTTGTCATCTGCGTCGCGAAGTTCATCTGTTCTTCGTAGAAATCACGGCCTTCGAGCATGCCGAGAATCGCGCCTGACGTATGGTCGATCATAATGGCGGCGATCTGCTCGATGCCTTTCTCCTTACTGTCAGGAGCAAAGTTGTCAGGGTTCTCACCGATTTCGTGCATCAAGTTGTACACTTTCTTGTCAATCGTCGTGTAGACCCGATAGCCACCGCGCTGGAGCTGATCACGTGCATCCTCGATCAGCGTGGGATTCGCTGCGATTTCTTCCTTCGTTAACTCCGGATTCTCCTGCATGAGCAAAATTTGTGCAGCTTCCCGCTCAGCTTCAAGCATGAGATAAGGGAATGTCGAGTATGCTTTCTTCGCTGGCTTCGACATCGAAGCGCGAATATCGAATTGCATCGCTTCATCATATTGCTGTTGATTGATGCGGCCTTTGTTCAACATGTAGGTCAACACGTTATGCTGCCGTTCAATCGCCAGCTTCAGACCTTTCTCGTTCCATTCGCCTTTGCCCGTATAGGCGGTGTAAGCGGATGGGCGCTGCGGAAGACCCGCTAGATAAGCGGCTTGTGCGATATTCAGCTGATTGAGATCATTAATATTAAAAATGCCTTTAGCTGCAGCTTTGATACCGTACAGGTTATAACCGCTCGAGCTGTTGCCGAACGGAACTTTGTTCAAGTATGCCGTTAGAATTTCATCCTTCGTCAAGAAACGTTCCATCCGAATGGATAGGAAAATCTCTTTGACCTTTCGGCTGTCGGTCTTGTCCAAGCTTAGAAACATACGACGTGCAATTTGCTGTGTCAGCGTACTGCCGCCGGTTTGCGTTTCTTTATTAAGCACCTTCTGCAGCACGGCGCGTGCCGTGCCTTTCAGATCGATACCGAAGTGCTTATAGAAGTTGTTATCCTCGGTTGCAAGCACCGCGTCGATCACTTGCTGCGGAATATCTTTCGTTTCAACAACTCGCCGGTCTTCCTGCGTGCGAAGCTGTCCGACAGGCGTGACGTTATCGTTGAAATAGACGAACCCGGTCTCCGAGTTTTCTTCAAGCTTCTGCTCGATAAGAGCGCGCGGCCGTACGGGCTCGTCCTTGACGAGCGAGGCCACATAGCCTGCTGCAATGCCGCCTGCGAATAAACCGATCATTAAACCGAAAATAAACATCCACTTGAACGTGATCCAAACAACGAGTCCGAACACTCGCCATCTGCTATGTACCGCGGGTGATGATGGCTTCTGACCGTCTGTCATAAAAGCGAATTCCTCCTCTGATTAACAGAGTTATTATAGCATAATTAGAATTGCTTAGGCATCTATTCACGGGTTCAAATTACCAGTCGAAGCCGTCGCATTCATTGTTGTATTACACACCGCCTATAAACAAATAAACCGACCCGTCGAATCGGGTCGGTTTATTGTGGCTGGTTTGCGCTTTATCCAATCGTGATGCGACCTTCGGGATGCCTGAATTTCTCCTTCTCCGGCGTACTGGTCAGCGCGAACGCAAGCGTAACCGGACCCAGACGTCCAACGAACATGAGCAGCACGACGAACAGCTTGCCGAAGGTTGTCAGATTGCCGGATAAGCCGGCGGACATACCCGTTGTAGCGAATGCCGAGGTTACCTCGAACAATATGCTTAAGAAAGGCGCGCTTTCCGTCGCTGACAGCACCATGGTAGCGATGACGATCAAGAAGAATGACAGCAGTGTCAGCGTAATCGCCTTATGGATCCGATCCTGGTCAAGCCGATTGCGGAACAAGACGACGTCCTGGCGGCCTCGCGCCATCGTATAGACGGCGCCGACAAGGACAGCAAGCGTCGTTACTTTAATACCGCCGCCTGTCGAGCCTGGTGCAGCGCCGACGAACATAAGCAGTACGATCATGAATTGCGTAGCTTGACGCAAGGAGCCCGTGTCGAGCGTGCTGACGCCTGCCGATCTGGAGCTGACCGACTGCAGCATCGCACTGAACAGCTTGTGCACAAAATCCAGCGGTCCCATCGTATTCGGGTTCGTATATTCGAAGATCATGATGACGAGCGTACCGAAGACAATGAGCGCTGCAGATGTAAGGAGTACAACCTTCGAGTGGAGCGTCAGCTTGCGGTTGATGCGGTAAGTAATTAAGTCGGATATAACGATAAAGCCTAAACCGCCGAGAACGATGAGCAGCATCGATACGATATTGATAAGCGGATCTTCAACATAATGAATGAGACTCGAGGCGCGATCCGGGAACATGCCGAACAGATCGAAGCCCGCATTGTTGAAGATGGATACGCTGTGGAATACCCCGAAGTATATCGCTTGTCCAATGTGCATTTCTGCTAGAAAACGGGCTGAAAACAGAAGCGCGCCGCATCCTTCGATCACGAGCGAGTAGTAGATTACTTTTTTGATGAGCGGCACTATGCCTTCCAATGTCGATTGGTTCATCGCTTCCTGCAAAATGAGCCGTTCGCGGAACGAAATGCGTCTTCGCAGTACAATGGCGATAAGGCTCGCCATCGTCGTGAAGCCGAGGCCGCCAATCTGCACGAGCAGCAGTAAAACCACTTGACCGAAGTGGGTCAGATCGGTGCCGACATTAACGGTTGTCAGTCCCGTTACACAGGCAGCGGAGGTAGCCATGAATAATGCGTCTATGTAGGACATTGGATTACCTGTGTTGGCAGGGCCGGAAGCTAATAGAATAGTGCCTACGAGAATGATGACAATGAAGCCGTAAGTAAGCACCTGAGGCGGTGTTGGCCTAAACTTCTTCACTTTGCCTGCGAATTGCAGCATGAGGTCACATCTTTCGAAATTTAGTAATAATATCAAAACGAATCCAGCATAACCCTAATGCCGGAAACATGCAAGACGCTTGCAGTGTATATTGACGACAAGCTACAATAGAGAGAAAAATGCGGCGATGAAAGGAGGTGAACCCGGGTGTTTGAACTACAGGACATTATCCCGTATCTATTCTCGATCAGCGTGCTCTGTTCATTTGCTTATGTATATTTGTGGTGGACCGGCAGTGCGTCTTACGACCGTCATCCAAGCGTGCAGTTGGTGATGACCTTATCAGAACCTTCCACACCTCGTGTGAGAGAGTGGGCTAATCTGCGGCATGAGTTATGTCGCAAGGTCAAGCGCAAGGAAGCGCCGGATGATGATACTTCCAACTGTTCGTCCTCGATTGCAGACATCAGTTCTACAATACGAGGAGGAAAACTTACACAATGGCACACAGAACATTCGGGTTACCTATTTCGCGTCGATACGGCGTCGCTTTACTAATCATTATCCTTGCGCTTCTTAGCGGCTGCGGGGCGAACGGAACGATCGACGGCGATACGCCAGGCACATTCAATCACTATGTCGTGTATCCATTCTCCGAGCTTATCCAGCACCTAGCAGACTGGTTCGGCGGCAATTACGGCATTTCGATCATTGTGATGACGCTGCTGGTGCGTATCGTGCTCATGCCGCTCATGATCCGTCAACAGACTGGCCAGATGGCGATGCGGGAGAAAATGAAGGCCATGCAGCCAGAGCTTGCGCAGCTCAAGGAGAAGTATCAATCGAAGAAAGATCCGGAGTCGGCTCGCAAGCAGCAGCAGGAAACGATGCAGTTGTATGCCAAATACGGCGTGAACCCGCTGGCCATGGGCTGTCTGCCGCTCATCATTCAGCTGCCGATTCTGACGGGCTTGTATTACGCGATTCGTATGACGCCGGAGTTGAAAGAGCATTCGTTCCTCTGGTTTAAGCTGGGTGCGACCGATCCTATTATGCCGCTGGTGGCGGCAGCCGTTTACTTGGTTCAATCGATCATCATGCAGCGGATGTCTGGCTCAAGCGCAGAGAGCGGTCCGCAGAAGCAATTAGCGGGGCTTGTTTATTTGTCGCCGATTATGATGGGGCTGTTCTCCTTCTCGGCACCTGCAGCACTGCCGTTATATTGGGCGGTAGGCGGTGTGTTCATGATCGGCCAGTCATACTTGGCTCATTGGCTCTACGCCAGACGCAAAGCGAAGGGGAATGGGATCGTTCCGATCGCTGATGTGAAGAGCGCGAATAACTAATTGTAAGTTTGGTAAGCTTGCAAGGCCAAACAAAAAGCCCTTGGACATATGTCCAAGGGCTTTATTGTGCGGTTCGCAGTCGTTAAGATTAACGGCTGTAGAACTCGACGATTTGTTTTTCATCGATGTCTTGCGACAGTTCAGCGCGTTCTGGCAGGCGAAGGAATTTGCCTTCGAGTGCAGCTTCGTTGAGGTCGATGTAGTTAGGCACGTGAACGCGTGCTTCACGAGCTTCTTTGATCGATTTCAGGCTGCGGCTGCGCTCGCGCAGGCCGATTACGTCGCCGATCGATACCGTGTAGGAAGCGATGTCGACTTTTTTGCCGTTAACCGTTACGTGACCGTGTGCTACGAGCTGACGTGCGCCTGCACGGGAGTTCGCGAAGCCCAGACGGTAAACGAGGTTGTCCAGACGGCTCTCGAGCAGGAACATGAAGTTCTCACCGGAGATACCTTTAAGCTTCGAAGCGCGGTCGAACAGGTTGCGGAATTGCTTCTCGTTCAAGCCGTACATGTGGCGAAGCTTTTGTTTTTCTTGCAATTGCATGCCGTAGCCGCTGATTTTCTTGCGGAGGTTAGCACCGTGTTGACCTGGTGGGAATGGGCGTTTAGCGATTTCTTTGCCCGTACCGCTCAGGGAAATACCGAGGCGGCGGCTAAGTTTAAATTTAGGACCTGTATAACGTGACATATGTGTGTAACTCCTTCTTCAAATTGGGATTTTGAAAAGGGGGTTGCTGTTTCGCCGGAAACAATCTTCACTATCCCGAAGCAAGCTTCGATCAGATCTGACAAACATGTTCAGCCGCAGGCTTGTCAGCGATTGTTTCCTAAGGGTGACACAAAAAGCCCCGCCCAACAATCATTAATAAATTCTATAGGATTCAGCCCGCCATTGTCAAGCGCAGAACCTTGCATAAAACATTTCAATTATGTCCAACTTTTTGATTCAATAGACCTACTCGGATAGTGCATAATTCACAAATTTCAAGTATGATAGAAAGAGAGAGATTCACTAACATTCGGCGGTTCGGCTGCAACTTTTTACACTCCTGGTTTTTAGAGACGGAAGGGTGGTATGCTGCCATGAGAGACTATAGCAGCAACGCAGAAGCTTCAACGTCCGATCCTGCCAGAGCGCAGGAACTATGGTATGAGTTTGAAGATATTAACAGCAGCGATATTCCGTACCTGATTACGCTGCTTAATGATAGTTTTCATGATTGGATGGAAGAATCCAGCGGCTTGCCGCTTTTCAATCAGGCCGCGCTCTGTTTGCTAACGCCTGATCTGATGGTTGTCAGTCGAGCTGGCATCGTACAGGATGAGTCCGGTCAGTCTGCTGCGGCACGTCAAGCGTCCTATCTCTCATTCGTATCTCATCGGATAGAAATTGTAGAACAAGAGGGTTGGAAGGCTGTCGCAGTGCCCATCAAGCGGCGAACAGACAATAGCTTTCCGTTTGTCGTCATGACAGCGTCGGCAGCAGTTGTGGATGAAGGGATCGTCGCACAACTCCAGTCTGCATCCTTTCATATGCGCAATTGCTTCTATAGACGATTCGAGCGGATGTTCGTTAAAGATATATTGCGGGCTCAGCGTGAATCCGAGCAGGAAGCGCATAATCGCGCCTCTTGGTTCGCTGCTGCGAAACGGCTGTACGACGGCATCGATGTCGCTTCCGTTCTTTCGGAGATGATGAATAGTCTCAGCACGCTCTATCCCGAATCGCAAATCCGATTGTATTTGTCGCAGGATCATCTGGAAGGCGATCCTCGCGTATTGTCGCTGCAGTTCAATCACCCGACGGGCGATTTCGTCGCGAAGGCATTCCTTGAGGCAAAGCCGAATTTGCGTAAACGGGATCAAGGATTTGTTGATGTTGTCGTTCCGATGACGGGGAAGCAAGCGGTATACGGTGTTCTGCGTCTCGTATTGCCTGCTGCTCAGTGGAATCAGGCGGATTTCACGGCGCTGACGCTGCTGGCAGATACAGCGGGCAATGCTTTCGAGAATGCGAAGCTGTACGAGCAGTCGAACGTAATGATTGCCGAGCTGCGGCTTATTAACGAATTGACGAAGCGGTTGAATCAGTCGCTTAAGCTGAAGGATGTGTTCCATTACACGACAAGCGAGCTGATGCGCATCTATGAAGCGGACTGCTGCTGCTTGCTTAGCTATGATCCGGTACATCAGCAATTTGTCGTCATGTCCAGCAGCCTTCCATCGTTCGAGAACGAACATTTTTCAACCGAGTACGGGTTTACAGGTGTCGTCTACCGCTCACAGGAGCCCGTAATCATTTCGGATTATTGGGTTACCAATACGGTAGCATCGCGATGGATGGAGGAGACGGGGTCACGGTCGCTGATCGCGGCACCGATATTGGCAGGTTCGGAAGTTGCGGGCATCATCATGGTCGGTCATCGAATGCCGCATTATTTCTCGTACGACAACTATAAGCTGCTGCAAGTTCTGTCGAGTCATATCGGACTGGCGATGTCGAACGCATCATTGCATGCGGAGGTAAGACGGATGGTCATTACCGACCACCTAACCAATCTGAATGCCCGTCATTATTTGAACGATCGCATACAGCGCAAGCAGCGGACGGATCGCTGCGGATCGCTTATTCTCGTCGATATCGATAAGTTCAAGGAAGTGAACGATACGTTCGGGCATCAGGTCGGCGACCGAATTCTCGTTCAGGTGGCAGATGTTATCAAGTCCGCGATTAGAGGCACGGATACAGCTGCCAGATGGGGCGGAGAAGAACTCGCCGTATATTTGCCGGAAATTCGCAGGGAGCAGGCGTATCGGATCGCAGAACGGATTCGAATGAAGGTCGAGAGCGAGACAAGCCCTAAAGTAACGGTCTCATGCGGGCTGTCGGAATGGACTTTCGAAGATGATAAGGTAAGTGTAGAGGCGTTGTTCTACCGAGCCGATATGGCGTTGTATCAGGCGAAGCATCATGGCCGTAACTGTATATACGTTGGATAGGGGGGACACTGGCGGACACTCGCATAGTGTCCTTTTGTTATGGATACATTAGGCTTGATAGGCGCGGGCGTTTAAAGACATTGGAGGGGAAAGCATGATCAAGCAGAAGCGGACGATTCGAGCGAAAACTTGGCTGTTGACGCTGATGAGCATTTCGTTGTTCGGCGTGTCTGGCTGTGGAAGCGTAACGGATAACATGCCGGCTGATCGATTCCTTGCCTTGTCCATATCGGGACTCGCTGGCGTTGATCAATTCACCTTCACGGGACAAAGCGGCGTATTGCTCCCTGTAGGCGTCACAATCGGCTCGCTTACCTACAAAGGCGAAGTGACGGGGCACTCGGATATGAAGGTGCAAATGACCGGCAGCGGAGACGACAGAGGCGGAAGCGGCGGTATCGGGCTGCAATCGACAAGCGGCGAGTGGAGGCTGTTATCGCAGCGCGGGGCTGACCGATGGCTGCCTAGCGGCGGACAGGACGGTATAAGGCCTTTGTCGGTTAAGAAGGCAAATGAGGGAGTAGATGCAGGAACTGGGCTGTCTAACAGCCTGTGGGCAGGCCTGAATCCCTTAGAGAAGCTGGAACGTGTCCGAGACGCAGCGAAGAGCGTTGCATACGAGAAGGATGCTGCAATCCGATCGGGGCAGCGTGTCATCGTTATCGAACTGCAGCCGTCCGCTGCACGCGAGGAATGGACGAATCGTATGGAGCAGCAGTGGAGCGCGCTTATAGAGAATAAGGTGCAGAGCGCGACGCCAGAGCAGGCTGAGACGATCAAGCAGGCCAAGAAGCAGATGAACGATATGCTTCGTACGCTAACAGCGGAGACGCGGTACGAGGTGACGGCAGATCGGCGATCGATGCTGCCGTTGCGCGTCGTTGAGCACTCCAAGCTCAATTTCCAATCCGGCGGCCAAGCGCGCGAGGAGTCGTATACGGGCGAAGTGACATTCGGCGAATACTGATCGTCATGGAGGTTTGCTTAACCATCCCGACACAAACAAACGCAGATCTTCCCGAGATCTGCGTTTGTTTGTGTTCATTTTAAGTTTATTTAAGCTGCTCGGGATTCAAATCCTTCAGCTCTTCCGCGACGAAGATGCCGTCCTTCCGAATCAATCGTCCGTCGAAGTAAATTTCTCCGCCGCCGTATTCCGGCCGTTGGATTAAGACCATATCCCAGTGGATGCCGGAAGTGTTGCCGTTGAAGGCTGTTTCGTAACACTGTCCCGGCGTGAAATGGATGCTGCCTGCAATTTTCTCATCGAACAAAATGTCTTTCATCGGATGCAAAATATGCGGATTGACGCCGATCGCGAACTCGCCGACATAACGCGCGCCTTCGTCTGTGTCGAATACCTTGTTTATCCGCTCGGTATCATTGGATGTCGCTTCGACAATCTTGCCGTTCGCGAAGCGCAAGGTTACGTTCTCGAAAACAAAGCCGTTGTACGGACTTGGCGTATTGTAACTTATCGTTCCATTCACACTATCTCGAACAGGCGCTGTATACACCTCGCCATCCGGGATATTGCGCAAACCTGAGCATTTGATGGCAGGGATGTCTTTGATAGAGAAAGTAAGATCGGTGCCAGGACTTACAAGGCGTACTTGGTCGGTCTTGTTCATCAGCTCCACAAGCGCGTCCATCTTCTTGTCCATCATGGAATAATTCATTGTGCACACATCAAAATAAAACTTCTCAAACGCATCGGTGCTCATCGAAGCCAATTGAGCCATCGATGCCGTCGGATAACGCAATACAACCCATTTGGTCTTATTCACTCGAATAGAAGAATGGACCTTATGGTTGTATACGGTGCTGTAGAGCTTCATCGAATCGTCAGGCACGTCGGATAACTCGTAGATGTTGTTAGATCCGCGGATGCCGATATAGGCATTCATTTTGGACATTTGATAGGCATCGAAGTCGGTCCAAGTGTCAATCTGGGACTCCGTTGCATTGTACAACAGCTCTCTTGTCACTTGTTGGTCCCGTATGTTTACAAAAGGATTTCCGCCAGCTTGGTGGACCTTTCCGATGATCGCTTTAACGAGCGGGTTATCGATGTTGAACGCTTCGATCAATACATTTTCCCCGGGCTGCACTTTCGTTGAATAATTGACAAGAACATCTGCTAATTTATCTAAACGCGGATCGAACATAGCAGTACCCCTTTCGGTATGTTTTTTCATTATGCTCTAAGTATATAATTTTTCCTGCAAGATACCTATTTAGTCTTATTCATTCCTTTGTTTAAGATTACAGGAATATGTATATGTTAACAACGTAAGTGAAAGTTCTAAACAAATGGTCATAATAAGCTGTATGACGGTCGTCACAAAGTGTAAGCTAATGAAAATTTGATATTACTGGGTATAACGGTCTTTTTTCTCTTGAATGCGGCTGTTTTTCACGGTATGATGAAGACGTTACAGGTAACTATCCATGGTGGAGGGATTCATATGTCCAACAATGCAGCAATCGTAGAAATTTCCCAAACGGCGAGTCAATTCCGGTCCTCGATCGTTCTTCAAGCAGAGAACAAATATATCGATGTGAAGAGCATCCTCGGACTGTTTACGACACTTCTTGGCGGACATGCGTATGAGCTCCATGTTCATGGCCCAGACGCTGAAGAGGCTAAGAAAGCAATGGCTGAAGTGTTCAGCAGACATAACCTGAATGTTACGGTTATTGGCGAGTAATCGATAATAAGTCGGCTTATGCGGCCACAATATCCACAATAAAGCGTCCCTATGGGGCGCTTTATTCATTCTCATGAACATACAATTCTTCATTTCATGTCACCGGAATGTAACGTTATGCGCTTCCATATGAAGGTGACAGCCGTTTCGCCTTCTGTTTCCTCCTTGTACTTCTTTTGTTTTTCGTCTAATATAAAGGAAGGGTTTATAGAAGACGGCGAAGAACGCACACAGGGGGGAATACGATGTCTTCACCGGATGTTATGGATAATTTGCACCAGAAAGCGCTCAATCTTCTTGAGGAAGATGCTAATAAAATCGAAAAGCTGATCGAAGTTCAGATGGAGAACTTGACCACGCGCCAATGTCCGCTGTATGAAGAAGTATTGGACACGCAAATGTATGGCTTCTCCCGTGAAGTGGACTTCGCAGTGCGTGCCGGACTCGTCGATGAGATGGTAGGTCGAAACATTGTGAGCAAGCTTGAACGCAATTTGGCCAAACTTTACGAAGCTTTGAATAACAAGAAGTAGTCTCGGACGACCGAGACTGCTTTTTTTGTGCCCAGGAGATGATAGACAATATGAAACAAAATAAATATGATGACCAAACGTTCTTCTCTGCCTATGAACAAATGCCTAGATCGATAGATGGATTAAAGGCAGCCGGTGAGTGGCATGTACTGCAGGCGCTGCTGCCGGAGCTGAGCGGGAAGCGCGTTCTCGACCTAGGCTGCGGCTTCGGGTGGCATTGCCGCTATGCGCGCGAGCAGCAGGCGAGCGAGGTCGTCGGCGTGGATATTTCGGCTAATATGCTGAAGCGGGCGCAGGAGATGACGGATGATCCTCGCATCACGTATTTGAATCGTTCGATTGAAGAGATCGACTTCGAGAAGAATCGCTTCGACGTTGTCATTAGCTCGCTTGCGTTCCATTATATTCAAACGTTTGATGATGTTTGTGCCAAGGTGTATGATTGCATGGCGCCAGAAGGGACGTTCCTATTCTCGGTCGAGCATCCGATCTTTACGGCGCGGGACGAGCAGGATTGGATTTATGACGAGAAGGGTAATCGGCTGCATTGGCCCGTTGACCGCTATCAGTCGGAAGGGTTGCGCGACACTTCGTTCTTGACGGATCATGTCATCAAATATCATCGCACGGTGTCCACTTATATGAATTCGCTCATCCAAGCAGGTTTCCGTATTGCCGCCGTGAAGGAGCCTGAACCATCGGCAGCGATGATGCATATACCCGGCATGAAGGACGAACTCCGGAGACCGATGTTTCTCATTATTGCTGCAGTCAAATAAATCGCCGTATGACAAAAAGCCTCCGTCCCTTAAGAACAAGGGTGGAGGCTTTTATAGCATAAGAAATGAATTAGAGCTGCCCGCGCTCAGCAAGCATCGTCACGGCAAGAATGAACATCGCGTGCGACCAAGTAAGCGGTACGACCCAAGCGGTAGCGCCTGTCGTCTTATCGATTTGCTCTGGCAGCAAGCCTGTTTCGGTTTGATGGTCAATTGCCCATTGCAGCAGCTTGTGCGCAGCTTCGTATTCGCCAGTCTCGATCCGATAATGCGCAAGCCAGAGAGTCGTCAGAATCCATGGATTGCCGCCAATATAGTTGTCGTCCTCGTAACGTTTAATACCGCCGACGCCAGGGACGGTCAGCAACTGTTCGATCGTATTCGCCGTTTGAGCCATTCGCGGATCATCAGCGGATACGGCTGCGAACGGAATGGATAGACCTAGCAAACTGATATCGACAATGGGATCAAATTCGAGTACATGACGGGAATAGTTTTTGAGTCCGGGTTCGATCGTGCCTGCAGCGCCTTTCGCGATTTCTTCAGCGTAGCGGGGAGCTGGCACCGTCAGCTTGCGGCCGCGGTAGAAGCTGCCTTTGTTTTCATTCCAGCAGTCGGTACTGATTGCAGCGGCCATCCGATCAGCGGCCTCGTCCCACTGTTGTGCACGGGCTTGATCGCCTTGCAGACGTCCGAATGAAGCAGCGGCACGAAGTGCGCCGAACACGGCTGCAGCCGAGTACGTATGCTCCGCATGACGCTCTTCCCATAGATCATTGCTAGGGAGAGGCAGATTTGTCTCAGGATCAATGAATTGCAGCAGGAAGTCTGCGCCTTTCTGTACGGCTGGCCATACACGATCGGCAAATGCCTGGTTGTTGTTGGTTGTATAGTGCTGCCACATTCCCCAGATGATCGAAGCGCCTTCATCAATCTGTAAGCCCCATTGAGGTGCAAGCGAACCATCATGATAATGCCGCTGCTGCCACGATCCATCTTCATCTTGTGCGGTCAATGCCCATTCATAGAAGGAATCAGACAGCGAGTGGAGACCAGCTTTATCGATTGCTGTCGTAATAAAGGCAGCATCTCGACCCCAGCAATACGCATATCCGCCGCAGCGGGAGAATGTTTCATCGAATTCCGGCGCAGCAACGATACTGCCGGTCTGTTCGTCGGACATCAGCTTGAACATCAATTGCGAACGCTCATACAGACGCTTCACATCAGCGCGATCCGTTGGACAAGGTGCGGCTGCTTCCAAGTAACGGTGCCAGTAGTCGACCGTTAACTGTACCCATTCGGATGACGGTTTGCTCTTGGCTTCGGTCAATGCTCCATAAGCAGATGAGCGGTCATGGCCTGCTGCGATATAGACAGGAAGGGATGTAGATTCGCCAGGAGCAAGCGCCTGGATCGACCAAGCAAGCGCACCGTCCGGCTGCATGTCGATGAGCGAACCATGCAACTCGCCATGTTGTGCACCGTGCCATGCATGGCCGGCTTGGAATTTAGTGCATACGTTTGCACTCGAGACCGCAAAAAAATGATTGCTGCGGTAATGCACCAATGCATCGTGCGATGGTTCGAACATCGTCGTATTGTAGAGCTCGCTCTCGCATACATGGAAGGAGGAATGAATGAGCCACTCGAAATCGATAGACTGATCCCCGGTATTCGTGAATGTATGCTCCATCACGAGAAGGTCGCGTTCAGGTACGGCAAAATAACGGCTTTGAATGGCGACCGGATGGCTGCTGCTGGCAGATTGAACGTTGAAAATATTCGTTTTCTCAACATATTCAGCCGTATGCGTCCAGCTGCTCGCGTTGTCGAGCCATTCCGTCTGTCCATGGAAGCGGATGCCGCTGCGAACGGCATCGGCATGTTGAGGGAAATCGATGTGGGGCCACCACAGCCGGTACAGCGTGCCCGTCCGCCCGAAAGCGGCGAGCATCTTGCCATTGCCGACAATTGCATCAATCAAATAAGGTTTATTTGGTTTCATATAGATTTCAACCTCTCTTTATCGTTGTAAGCGAAGATTCGCGGACCATCAGTCGGTGCGGAATAATGAGCTGCTTCTGGTGAATGGTCTCTTCGTTGATCGCACGAACCAACGTTTGCGCCGCCGTATAACCAAGCTGGTAGGTGCCGATATCGATCGAACTGATCGGTGGCGTCGCAAGCTCGGACAGCGATATATTGTTGAAGCTGACAAGGCTGATATCGTCAGGCACCTTGTAGCCCAGCTCATTCAATCCTCTAAGAACCCCGAAGGCAACAACATCATCGATTACGACTAATGCAGATGGCCGTTCAGGCAAGCTCATAATAAGTGACATTGCGCGGTAACCGCTTTCTTGCAGAAACTCGCCCTCTACCGTCCAGTCTGAACGAATCGGAAGCTTGTGTGCTTCAAGCGCTTGGCGATACCCTTGCAGACGATCGTTCGAAACCGTCAGATTAGCGGGACCGCTGACAAAGCCGATCCTTTCATGGCCTTGCGTAATCAAATGCACGGTAGCATCATAGGCAGCTTGTTTATTGTCATTGTTAATCGACAGGACATCCGGATGGGATTCGCTTCTGCCAATCAATACGAATGGGAACTCCGAGCTGGCCAGGAAAGCGACAATCGGATCGTTCACTCTTGAGCTTAACAGAATGATGCCGTCTACACGTCGTCCGCGTACAAGCCGCGATACGGTTTCGATCTCATCATGCTCGCCGGTTGCTGTTGTAAGCAGCATATCATAACCCGCCCGGTTCGCTTGCGTCAGTATGCCGCGAAGCAGCTCGCCGAAGAAATCGTTCTGGAACAGCTCCTCTGCAGGTCTTGGAAGCAAGATCGCGAGCGTATTCGTCGTCTTCGATACGAGACTCTTGGCCATCATATTCGGATGATAACCTAGCTCATCCATTATTTGTTTTACTTTGCGCGAGGTGTCCAGACTGATGCGCGGATGATTCGAAACAACGCGCGATACGGTGGACGGGGACACGCCAGCCAGCTTGGCGATATCTTTAATCGTTACCATGACGACAACAGCCTTTCTGTGCAATCGTTTGTAATCTTGCTGCACCTTATGTTAATCCAAGATGACGGGATTGTAAATAGACAGGCTGATTGACCGTGGTTGGGTGATGAAATCGGTTGAATAGTTAAGGAAACGGGAGATATGAGGGGGTTTTATACCATTTTTGAAACAAAATCATCCAAAACAGCTTGTGCAAACGTTTTTACAAAGGTGGGCGCTGTCGTGTATGATGAGGACGTGAATAGAACGCTTACATGCTGGAATGAGCGGTAAAACAGTCGGAATTACAGCTGTTTTCTTCCATTCAGACGGCAGAGTGCACACGGTTGAACAAACGTTTGCACATTGCTGCATGCTGAATGCAACGGAAACAGACTGTGCCTGTGCACGTCTCGTAGCTAGCAGCTAAGTTGTAGGCAAGACGCGGATCTGTTCGGAATCAACAATAGGAGAGGGGTTCTTTTCGATGAAGAGATGGGTTGGATTGATGGCGATTGGTACGATGGTATTTATGTTGGCGGCTTGCGGCGGCGGTGGCAAAGATGACAACAACACGACGACGACAGAAACACAGACGTCGACGGACACGCAAACGACGGAGACGGCAACTGACGATCCGGCGCCTGCTGAGGCTGATGACCAATTGACGCCAGAAGATGGAGCGACCCTGGTCGTATGGGACAGCAAAACAGGACGCGGCTTTATCGACGAAATGGCGAAGCAGTTCGAAGCGGAATATGGCGTTCCAGTCAAGGTAGAAGAAGTAGAATCGCCTGACCAAGTGAATAAGCTGACGACTGACGGTCCTGCCGGACTCGGCGCCGACCTCGTTAACTTCCCGAATGACCAACTTGGCCGTGCAGTATCTGCAGGTCTCGTACTCGAGAATGACCAGTTCGCTGATGAAACGACTAGCTCAAGCCAAGAAAATGCAGTGAAAGCTGTTTCCTATGACGGCATTCTGTACGGCTATCCGCGTACGGTAGAAACATATGCACTGATCTATAACAAAGCCATCTTCCCGGAAGGCGCTCCAAAATCGTTCGAAGATATCGTAACGTTCGCAAAAACGTACAACGATGCTAAGAAAAACAAATATGCAATCATGTGGGAAGTCGGCAACTTCTACTTCAACTATGGCTTCCTCGGCTCCAATGGTGGTTACCTGTTCGGCGAAGGCGGAACGAAAGCTGACGATATCGGCTTGAATAACGACGGCGCAGTTGCAGGCGCTAAATTCTTCGCATCGCTCAAAGAAATTCTCCCAATGAACACGGGCGACGTAACGTACGACATCAAGAAAGGTCTCTTCACGGCTGGCACGCTGGGTATCGATATCAACGGACCATGGACGCTGGCTGACTACAAAACGTCCGGCATCGATTATGGTGTAGCTCCGCTCCCGACGATCGAAGGCAAACCAATGACTTCGTTCTCCGGCGTTAAAGCTTGGTACGTCAACTCCTTCACGAAATATCCGAAAGCTGCGAAGCTGTTCGCGAACTTCGTGACAAGCAAGGAAGCTGAGCTCAAAGAGTTCCAAATGAACGGTACGCTCCCAGCGAACAAAGAAGCGATCGGCGACTCTTCGATCCAAGGCGACGCAGTATCCAAAGCATTCCTCGACCAATTCGCAGTATCGCAGCCAATGCCTTCGATTCCAGAGATGGGTAACGTATGGAACCCAGCGGCGGCAGCGCTGTCCGAAGTTTGGAATGACGGCAAAGATGCAAAAGCGGCTCTTGATAACGCAGTACAACAAATCAAAGACGCTAACGCTGTAAACGCGAAATAAGTAAGCAAATGCAATGGATGAGCACCCGCCGGGTTCGGCCCGGCGGGATGCTTTTATACCAGAAAGATAGATAAATGAAGCAGCGAATTTGCAGGAGGGGAGCGAGACGGGAATGAAACGTCATCGCGCGACCGCAGCCGTTTTATCCGTGCTGTCGATGGGACTAGGGCAACTGTACAACCGCCAGTTTGGCAAAGGCATCTTGTTTCTGTGCATACAGATCGCGAGCCTTATTTATTTGATTCCGAGAGCAGGTCATGGCCTCTGGGGATTGATTACGCTTGGTGAGCAAGCGCAGCAGCGTGTTAAAGTAGGGAAAATTACGAAGGTGATCCAAGGGGATCATTCAGTCTATTTGATGATAGACGGCCTTATCATTGCATTGATTATTTTGCTCGTTGTCGGTATCTACCTCGCTAATATTTATGATGCGCATCGTATCGGCAAACTAAGAGAAACAGGCGGCAAACCGAACAATATCGTACAGAGCTATCAGTTTGTGACGGATCGTTACTTCCCGCATCTGTTGCTGTCGGTACCAGCATTCGGCGTCCTGTTCCTGACCATTATGCCGATCTTATTTACGATAATGCTGGCGTTCACGAACTATTCGTCGCCTGGACATATACCGCCGGCCAAGCTGGTTGATTGGGTCGGTTTCCAGACGTTCGCTGATTTGATTCAGCTGAAATCTTGGAGCGGAACGTTTCTTGGCATTTTGAAATGGACAGTCATTTGGGCGGTAGTCGCAACCGTTACGACTTATTTCGGCGGCATACTTGTCGCTCTTCTGATCGAACAGTCGGGCATTCGTTTCAAGAAAATGTGGCGGACAATCTTCATCCTGCCCTATGCCATTCCGCAGTTGATCTCTTTGCTCGTTATGCGTAACTTGTTCAACGGTCAATTCGGCCCGATCAATCAATATTTGAAGGCGTTTGGCCTAGGCACGCTGCCATGGCTGACGGATCCATTCTGGGCGAAGGTAACGGTAATCGTCGTTAACATGTGGGTCGGCATCCCGGTCTCCATGGTGCTCATTCTTGGCGTACTTACATCGATTCCGAAGGATATGTATGAAGCTGCTGAGGTAGACGGCGCTACATCGTTCCAGAAATTCCGCATCATCACGATGCCGTTCATTCTGTTCTCGACAGCACCGATTCTCATTACGCAGTTTGCAGGTAACTTCAACAACTTTAACGTGATCTTCCTGCTCACAGGCGGTGCGCCAGTAAACGGCGACTACCAGTATGCAGGCCATACCGACCTGCTCGTTACTTGGCTGTACAGCCTAACGCTTAACTTCAGCCAATTCAATATGGCTTCGGCGATCGGCATTATCATCTTCATAATCGTCGCGACGTTCTCGATTATTAACTATCGCCGTTCGCGGTCGTTTAAAGAGGAGGATATGATCCAATGAGGAAGCGCAATAGCGTATTACGGCTCTCTATCAGTTACATCATTCTCATCATTATTGCGATCGGCGCGTTGTACCCGGCGCTATGGGTTGTGCTGTCGTCTCTTCGTCCAGGCGCGTCGCTGTACAGCGAGCATCTGTGGCCTGATCAATTTACTTTCGCGCATTATAAGGAGCTGTTCCATAATAAGCAGTTCCAGTACGGCACGTGGTATGTAAACACACTCAAGATCGCTACGCTTACGATGATATTCTCAACCATCCTCATGACGCTTAGCATGTACGCTTTATCTCGCTTCCGTTTCAAAGGTCGTCAGACAACGTTGTCGGTTATGCTCGTGCTTGGCATGTTCCCGAGCTTCATGAGTCTTATTGCCATCTATATTTTCTTGCTGCAGCTCAATTTGCTCGATACGCATACGGCAATCGTACTCGTTTATTCGGCAGGCTCCGTGCTCGGCGGGTTCTTGGTCAAAGGCTTCTATGATACGGTTCCTCGCAGCTTGGATGAGGCGGCGCGCATCGATGGTGCAAGCCATATGCAAATTTTCGTACGGATTATGCTGCCATTATCCCGTCCAGTATTGACGTACATTGCACTTACTTCATTTGCAGGCGCATGGGTTGACTTTATTTTCGCTCGGCTTGTGCTGCGCACGAAGGAGAAGTGGACGCTCGCCGTCGGCATGTGGGATATGGTCAACTCGTTCCAGAACAGTAACTTTACGCTGTTCGCGGCAGGTGCTGTACTCATTGCGATTCCGATCACAATCTTGTTTATTTTCCTGCAGAACTTCCTGGTGCAAGGGCTTACGTCCGGCGCGTCCAAAGGTTAATTAGGAGGCTGGCGTATGAAACAGCGGCAGAAGCATATGAAGAAATGGATTCATACAGGGACGGCAGCATTATTGCTGTCGTCCTTTCTTGCAGGCTGTGGGGATGGCGGAGAGACTGCAACGTCCGAACAGCCTGCGAAGAGCTCGACTGATAATCAGCAGGAAGCTGCCGGCACAACTTCAAACAGCGCCGACAAGGGGGAAGCAGGGAGTTGGGGAGCCGTCGATGAACAGCCTTCTGCCGTTTATTATGAATTGTTTGTACGTGCATTCGCAGATTCGAACGGGGATGGAATCGGCGATTTGAACGGCGTAACGGCCAAGCTGGATTACTTGTCTTCTCTCGGTGTCGAAGGCCTCTGGCTGATGCCGATTACAGAATCGCCGAGCTATCATGGATACGATACGACGGACTACAAGAAAGTGGAGTCGGATTATGGTACGGTCGACGATCTGAAGCGTCTTGTAGAGGAAGCGCATAAGCGCGGAATTAAAGTGATTATGGATCTCGTCGTGAATCATACGAGCAGTGAGCATCCTTGGTTCAAGGAAGCGCTGACCAATGCTTCGAGTCCGTATCGGAGCTGGTACCATTTTGCGGCAGCGGACGAGAAGGTACAGACCGACAGTGCAGCAGGGGCGGACAGCGCATGGCATGGAAGCGGGGATAATCGATACCTGAGCATTTTCTGGGGCGGCATGCCAGATTTGAACTTCGATAATCAAGAGGTTCGCGACGCCATGATCGAAGCTGGCCGATTCTGGCTTGATCAAGGCATTGACGGTTTCCGATTGGACGCTGCCAAGCATATATATGGAGATTACGCCTCAACCATTCACTCGAAGGACGTACAAGACCTCAATCAGGCATGGTGGCAGGAATTCCGCGCGGGGCTCACCCAGAAGAAGACGGATGTCTATCTTGTAGGCGAAGTATGGGACTCTACGTCCGTTATCGCACCATTGCTGAATCATGCGCTCGACAGCGGCTTCAACTTTGACCTCGCGGGGAAGTTGTTGAGCGGGGCGGACCGGGAACAGGATCCGGACATTGCATTCGGTCTTACTAGGGCGTATGAAGCGTATAAGCAGGCTTCTGATGGAGCATTCGTCGATGCGCCATTCCTGAGCAACCATGACCAGCAGCGCGTTATGACAGCATTGAACGGAAATGTGGATCATGCACGCATGGCCGCTGCGATGCTGCTGACGATGCCTGGCAATCCCTTCATCTATTATGGAGAGGAATTAGGTTTAACGGGCAGCAAGCCGGATGAACGTATACGGGAATCGATGCCGTGGACCGCGTCGCTCGATGGTACGGACCAGGCGCGTTGGATTGAACCGACGTTCGCGAAAGGCGGCGAGGTTTCTGTGGAGCGGGAGGAGGCCGATTCGACCTCGCTCTTGCAGTGGTACAAGCAGCTGATTCAATGGCGCAAAGATGACAAAGCGCTCCGTGATGGAGGGATCAACGAGTTCAAGCTCGGTGACGAGAAAGGACTCGCGGCATACGTGCGCATGACGGCTGACGAGCGAGTGCTCGTCGTGCATAACTTAACGGGCAAGCCGCTTCAAGCAACGATCAGCGACGAGACGGTATATGGTGCATTCGCAAGTATTGCTCATGCGACAGACGCTGCCGCGACGCTGGAGGCACACACGCTTAACATGCCGCCGTATAGTACGGTTATCGTAAAATAGTGCAGTAACAAAAACACTCCATTCTTCTCGGAATGGAGTGTTTTTGTTATCCATATTTCATTCGTTCGTTGAAACTTTAAGCAAGCTCACGCAGCACTGCATAGCTGTATGCTTCCAGCGCAACTGTTCCGTTCGACTTCAATTCCGCACCTTCGGAAAGTTGATCTGCCCAGCGCGCTCCAGCGGTTGCAGCAGGGAGGGCGAAGCTTGCCGTGTCTTCAGATGCGTTCAGCACAATGACGAAGCGCTCATCGCCTTCCTGGCGCTCGTAGGCGAGCACTCGGCTGCCGGACTCGGCGGACAAGAACGAGAAGCCGGTGCCGCGCAGCGCAGCGTGCTCCTTGCGCATCGTAATCAAGGACTGATAGAACGAGAACAGATCGCGATTTTGCTTCTCTTCGTCCCATTCCATACATTTGCGGCAGCCAGGATCGCCGCCTCCGGTTAAGCCAACCTCATCGCCGTAGTAGATGCATGGTACGCCAGGGAACGTTAGCTGGAACAAGGCTGCAAGCTTCATACGCTGCTCGTTCTCATCGCAGATCGTCAGCAATCTAGGCGTATCGTGGCTGTCCAGCAGATTGAAGGCCGTCTCTGTCACTTGCAGCGGATACGCAGCCAGTTGGCTGCCGATGGCGTCTGCGAACTGCTTGGCATCGAGCTTGCCGTAGCTGCAGAAATCAAGCACAGCGTTCGTGAACGGGTAGTTCATGACGGCATCGAATTGATCGCCCTGCAGCCACATAAGGGAATCATGCCAGATCTCGCCGAGAATATAAGCTTCCGGATTAACGGATTTGACCGTTTGACGGAATTCGCGCCAAAATGCATGATCGACTTCGTTCGCGACATCAAGTCGCCAGCCGTCGATACCGATCTCGTCGATCCAATATTTCGCCACTTCAAGCAGGTAGCGCTTTACGTCAGCATTTTCGGTGTTCAGCTTCGGCATCGAAGCAACGAAGGCAAACGTCTCATAGTTCGGAATCCCATCCTCGGACACGCCCACTGGCCACTCCCGTACATGGAACCAGTCCGCATATTGCGAGTCGGAGCCGTGTTCGAGCAGATCTAAGAAAGGAGGGAATGTACCGCCTGCGTGGTTGAACACAGCATCGAGAAGCACTCGGATGCCGCGCGCATGGCAAGCCTCTACAAGCTGTTTCAACGTTTCGTTCGTTCCGAAGCTTGGATCAACCTTCAAATAGTCGGTCGTGTCGTATTTGTGGTTGGAAGGCGCTTGGAACACAGGGGTGAAATAGATGGCATTGATGCCAAGCTCGTTCAAATAATCAAGATGATCGATGACGCCCTGCAGGTCTCCGCCGAAGAAATTGCTAGGCGTCGGCTCACCGCCCCAAGGCTCTGCTTTAGCAGGGGTAAGGGATGGATCGCCATTCGCGAACCGTTCCGGGAAGATTTGATAGAACACCGCGTCTTTCACCCAAGCCGGAGGCTGGAACAAGTCGATCGGATTAATATATGGATAATCGAAGAAGGACAGCGAGTCTTTCGGCTCTTCAGCGAGGAAAGACTGCTCGGTCATGTAAGCGACCATTCCTTCGGAATCGGTCAGCTCGAAAGCGTAACGAAGCCGACGGAAAGGCGGCTTAACGACCGTCTCCCAGTAGTCGAACAGCTCGTCAGAAGCAAACACGCGCATTTCTGAGCGCAGCACCGTTTGCTCCCATGCATATTTGTCACCGTAAATAGCCGTTACGGCAGTGACATCGCTCCGTTTCGTCCGAATGCGCAGATAGATATGTGCAGCATCGTAGGCGAACGCCCAGTTATTTTTCGGCCGGTGGTAGATTGCTTCTCTCAACATTGATATCGTCTCCTCGCGTGCGGCACAGCAGAGCCGCTAGGATGGCGCACATCACATGATCAAACAAAAAAAGGCACAACCGTCGGAGCGTCGCAATGACGTTCGAGGTTGTACCTTGTGCTTGTGCGCAGGTAGCATTGCCTTTAAATTGGATATCGGCTGCTCGAATCGCACCGATAATGCCATTATAAAGGACGCTCGTTCAAATTGCTATAGTTAAGTTCGTCTAGACGAGGTAGAACGCGAAGCCCAGAATAACGTACAGCATTAGAAGCAATACGCCCTCGTACCAGTTCGTCGAGCCGTCTTTATTAACCGACTTCGCGATAAATACCGACACGCCGATAGCTGTCAGCTCGATCGGGGTGAATACGATATCCATGATGGAGTTGCGATTGAATAAGTAGCTGACAAGAATGAGCACTGGGGCGACGAATAGTGCGATCTGCAGGCTGCTGCCGATGGCGATTTCAACTGCTGCGCCGATTTTATTCTTCATTGCGAGCATGATTGCCGCGCTATGTTCCGCCGCGTTGCCGACAATGGCGATTACGAATGCGCCGACGAACAGCTCTGATAAGCCGAATTTGTGCGTGAATGTATCAAGCGTATGGACAAGCCATTCACTGACGAACGCAACCATGACGGTAGCTACTACTAACATAATGATGGAAGTCGTCTTCGACCAAGCGGGCTCTTCGCCGTGATCGGCGTTCATTTCTTCATCTGCGAGCATATCCTTATGCGTGATCATCGAGAAGACGAGCCAGAGCAGATAGCAGACAATGAGAATGATCGCAACCGCGATGCTGAGCAGCTTATCTTTGTCGAGGGAGAAGTGCTCCATCTTGATGAACACGGCCGGGACGAATAGTCCAATAACCGCTAGTATCATGAGTGAGCCATTGTGCTCCGCAAGTTTGATGTTATAGGTCTGGACTTTGTACTTCAAACCGCCCATCAGAATACTAAGACCGAGCACTAACAACAGGTTGCCGATAATGGAGCCGGTTATACTCGCTTTCACCATGTCGAACAATCCTTCTTTAACGAGGAAGATCGCAATGATGAGCTCTGCTGCGTTGCCGAACGTTGCGTTCAGGAAGCCGCCAAGCCGTTGCCCGGCATAATGGGCGACACTCTCTGTTGCTTTGCCCAAGAAGCCTGCAACGAACACGATTGCAATGGCTGAAATGATGAACTGAGCGGTCATATCCCAGTGGCCGAAATGGCCGATGGCACTGAGCGCAAACATGACAATTAGACCTGTGAAAAACAATTTCTGTCTCAATGGACTGCACCTCGTTATCGAACGGATTGTTTTGTCTGCCCATTACTATACTGGAAATCGATTGGTATGTAAACTTTCCCCAATTCGACGGCGTTCGCGGCTTGCTTCCGCACCACGGTTCCGATACAATATTATCAAATGGTAACTAGAGGAGAGAGCGACATGACTGAACAACTTCAAACCGGCCTTATTCGGATATCCGACGACGTCGTCGCTACCATCGCAGGTCTAGCTGCGTTGGAAACGCCAGGAATTGCTGCAATGTCCGGCGGTATTTCAGAAGGGCTCGCGAAACGGCTTAGCGGCAAGAACGTCCAGAAGGGCGTTTCTGTCGAAGTCGGACAGCTGGAAGCGGCAATCGATTTGCGTGTCATCGTAAAGTATGGCATTCCAATCCATGAAGTATGCCGCTCGCTGCAAGTGAATGTTCGCGAATCGGTCGAGAACATGACTGGCCTTCATGTCGTAGAAGTGAATGTGAAGGTTGAAGGCGTTGCTTTCAAGGAAGAAGAGACAATCGATCAAGAAGCGCTTCGTGTGAAATAACGATTGACCTACAACAATAACGCCCCGTCTCGATCTGCCTGCGGCAGAGGAGGACGGGGCGTTATTTGTTTCGACAGATATTGATCAGAGCGTTATGTTTCTCTGTTGTTTCCTGATCGTCTGGGGCGCATCCGCCTTGCCGGTCTTGTAATATTCTCGCGAGATGCTAAGCAGGATGCCCATGCTGAGCAGGACGACGATAATGGATGAGCCGCCGTAACTGATGAACGGCAGCGTGACGCCGGTTATCGGTATCGCGCCGATAACACCGCCGATGTTGACGAAGGCTTGTACGCCAATAAGTCCGACGATCCCTGTTCCTACAATCGTCCCGTATACATCCGGACAGCGGAGCGCAACGATTAGCCCCCGCCATAGGAAGAGCAGGTAGATGAGCAAGAAGACGCAACTGCCGATAAAGCCGAATTCTTCCGCGATAATCGCAAAAATAAAGTCATTGTACGGAAACGGAAGATAATCGAGCTTCTGCACGCTTTGTCCAAACCCTGCGCCTGTCAAACCGCCATGTCCTAGCGCTCCCAGCGACCGAACGAGGTGGAAGCCTGTTCCCTGCGCATTCTCCAGCGGGTGAAGGTACGACGTGAAACGGTATAGCCGGTACGCCGATCCTGTGGGATTGATCATAGCCGATACGGAGAGGAACAATCCTGCAGCAATCGCGGCAACGAGTCCGGCGGACATCAGCTGCTTGAAGTTGGCGCCGCCTCCGACCATCATGATGGCTGCTGCCGTTGCAATGATCATACAGCCGCCGAGATCGGGCTGCGCCATGATGAGTCCGCAGACGAGGCCGAGAATAATAAATACCGGCAGCAGACCTCGGCGGAAATCGCGGAACTGCTCGCCTTTCTTCGCGATGAGTCTGCCTAGATACAGAATAAGTCCAAGCTTGGCGAATTCGGTAGGTTGAATGCCGAAGCTTCCGATATACAGCCAGCTGCGAGCTCCGTTCACTTCAGTTGCGATATATGGCACAGCCGCGAGCAAGCCGATGGATCCGGCGGCGTACAGCATGCCAATTCCCTTCTGAAAAGACAGATAAGGCATGTTCATCAATATGAACATGCCGAACATCCCGAAGAATGCGAACATGATCTGACGCTTCGTGAAGAAGAGTGCGTCATAATTGTAACGCGAGTCCGCGACCGCAATATTGGAGCTTGAGCTGAACACCATGACGAGACCAAAGCCGACAAGCAGCAAAATGAGCACGAGCAGTAAAAAATCAGGCCGCCCTTTTGATATGGATCCCGTCTTTGATTTCATCTGGCCTCCTCTATGCAAGCAGGGCGCGAAGCTGCTGCAGGCGCTGATTCGCGATATTCAGAATTTGGTTAGGCACTGGCGACTCATAATCCAGACCGTGCGGGAACGTTGCGCGGCCGATGTAGACAGCGTCCAGCGACAGCACGGCATTCGGATTCTCCAGCTTGCCTTCTACAGCATGCGTATTGATGCGCACGAAATACGTTTCGTGGCTTGCGTTATCTTCTAATTTCAGATCGTATGTAGCGCGCGTATATTCCCATTGCCATCTTACGAAACCGAGTTTATGCGTCGATTCGTCCAGATGAGCCAGGTCGCTTGTCATGCCGTTCAATCCCGTATTCTCGATAATCATTAGCAGTTGACCTCCTATAGTTCGCAAAGAAAGTTGAAATGGCTGTCAAACCTTGCCCATTTCTTAGTATCTATTCTTAACTCATGATAGTATGTTTCACCTTTGCGCGCAAGCCTTCCGGCAGTCAAATGAATTTGTTCTATGACTACCTTGCGGAAGCCCGTTCTGATACAATTAATAATTAATCGAGACTGCATTAGGATAGGAGGGATTCAGGATGATTAAACATTGGGATCCTACAGATGAACTGAAGAGCGCCTACACGGAGATGGTGGAGTGGCGCCGATATTTGCATCGGCATCCTGAGCTCTCGTTTCAGGAGGAACGCACCTCTGCGTGGATTGCGGACAAGCTTCGGTCGTTCGGCTGCAAGGTGACGGAGCGAGTAGGCGGATATGGCGTAGTGGCAGACATAGAAGGCGCGGAGAGCGGTCCTTGCATTGCGCTCCGTGCAGACATCGATGCGCTGCCCATCCAAGATTTGAAATCATGTGAATACGCATCGACTGTACCGGGCGTCATGCATGCATGCGGACATGACGGACATACGTCAACATTATTAACGATAGCGAAGCTGTACGCCGCCAATCGCAACCAATGGCGAGGCACGAGAAGGCTGATCTTCCAGCCGGCCGAGGAGCTTTGCCCAGGCGGTGCGGCTGCGATGATACGCGATGGCGTGCTGGATGGCGTAGATGCGATATATGGCGTACATTTGTGGACGCCGCTCCCGTATGGCATCGCTGCATCCCGCGGAGGCGCATTGATGGCTGCGCCAGATGAATTCACAATAACGGTTAACGGGCGCGGCGGCCACGGCGGCATACCGCATCAGACCGTTGATGCTGTCGTAACCGGTGCTACCTTAGTCGGTGCGCTGCAGACGATCGTAAGCCGCAATGTCGATCCGATCAATCCAGCTGTCGTAACCGTCGGTTCGTTCCAAGCGGGTTCAACCGGGAATGTAATCGCAGAGAAAGCGGTATTGAACGGCACTGTACGAACGTTTAATAATGAAGTTCGTCAGTTCATCAGAGAACGGATGGCTTCGATTATTACGCATACAGCTGGGATGTTCGGCGCAAGCATCGATTTGGATTACCGCGAAGGTTATCCAACCGTCGTGAACGATGAAGGCGAGGCTGCCCGATTCGATGAGGTGGCGAAGCAGTTGTTCGGAGCGGATGGGGTGCAGCGATCCGAGCTCATTATGGCCGGCGAGGACTTCTCTTATTATTTGCAGAAGAAGCCAGGCTGTTTCATGTTCGTTGGCGCAGGCAATGAATCTTGCGGCGCTTCTTATGCGCATCATCATCCGAGGTTCGATATTGATGAGCGGTCGATGCTGATGTCCGCGAGACTTATGATCGGCATGGCAGAGAACCGAGCATCAGAATAGTGAAACGTTATTTAAAAAACTTGAAAGAAGCGGTCGAGCTCAGCTCGGCTGCTTTTTTTTGTCTATAACAGGTACTGATTCTCATGCAGTTTTATGGCAAAAAAATGAACTTTATCGAACAAAGGTGCATCTTTCGCGAATGAACAACGGATGAAGTGGATAAAAAGGGGAGCAGGATATGAAACTAATCCAGTAATGAGTCTGGATGGAATCGGAGTGAGGTTATGACGGAATCGAAAGCGAAACCGATTATCGTTCTATCGGATCTGACGGTTCTTTATGATGAACGTACAGCTGGTGGGGATAACATCCGTGAGCAGCTGTCTACATTCACCGAGCTTGTCAAACAAGCGGGTCCGCTGCATACCTATCGAATAACGAATCTAGCGTTGTGGAATGCGGCATCGTTAGGCGTGAAGCCAGAGGAAGTCGCGGACACGCTGGAGCGAAGCGCCCGCTATCCGATTGCGGAGAGCGTCCTCCGCTCCATCAAGCAAACGATGGGACGGTACGGGCGATTAACGCTTGAACGATCGACATTGGACGGCCAGCAGCTGCTCCTCTGCGGGGATGAGGCGATCATAGAGGAGATAACGGAGGAGCCCTCGCTGAAGACGCTGGCAGGCGACAGGGTCAATCGTACAACTTTATCCTTACATCCCGATCGTCGTGGTGTAATGAAACAGGAGCTGCTCAGACTTGGCTATCCCGTCATCGATGCTGCAGGTTATAGGAGCGGCGAGACCTTATCCATCTCACTGGCTGCGTCAACGAAGAAGGGCGCTTCGTTTAAGCTTCGACATTATCAGGAGCAGGCGGTAGACCGCTTCTTCGAGGACCGCCATGCAGGCGGCGGGAGCGGAGTTGTCGTGCTTCCTTGCGGGGCAGGCAAAACGATGGTTGGCATTGGCGTTCTGGCAAGGCTGCAATGCGCAGCGCTTATTCTAACCTCCAATTTGACCTCTGTGAATCAGTGGAAGGAAGAGCTGCTCGACAAAACGACTGTCGACAGCGAATCCATCGGCGAATATTCATCGAAGCGCAAACAGATCAGACCCATTACGATCGCAACATACAATATGATGGCAACGAACGGTGAAGAGCAGGAATACCGCCACCTGCAGCTGTTCGGAGAGCGGGACTGGGGTCTCATTATTTACGATGAGGTTCATATGCTTCCTGCGCCAGTATTCCGCATGACAGCCGACCTGCAGGCGACCCGCCGACTTGGGCTGACAGCAACGCTCGTGCGGGAAGATGGAAGAGAACGCGATGTATTCTCGCTAATCGGACCGAAGAGGTATGAGCTGCCGTGGAAACAGCTCGAGCAAAGCGGAGATATTGCTTCGCTTCATTGCGAGGAAGTGCGCGTACCGCTAAATGACGAGCCAGCGTATTGGGAAAGTAATGCGCGTTCGCGCGCTCGGCTGGCGGCCGAAAATCCGAATAAGACCGCTATCGTGCGGCAGCTGCTCTCCCGCCATCCAGGTCGATCGGCTCTCGTTATCGGCGCTTATATCCGTCAATTGAAGCAAATTGCGGAAGAGCTCGGAGCGCCCCTGCTCACAGGCGAAGTCGATCAAGAGGAGCGGGCGGTGTTGTACGATTCCTTCCGGCGAGGGGAATATCCTGTGCTCGTCGTATCGAAGGTTGCGAATTTCGCAGTTGATTTGCCGGATGCTTCGGTAGCTGTCCAAGTGTCAGGGAGCTTCGGATCCAGGCAGGAGGAGGCACAGAGGATCGGACGGCTGCTGCGGCCCAAACGCGATCACAGCGACGCCGTTTTCTACTCTCTTGTTACAGAGGGGACGGTAGAGGTCGATTATGCGCTGAAGCGTCAGCGATTTATGATGGAGCAGGGGTATCGGTACAGCCTTACGGCTTCGGCGAAGGAGGGAATAGGCGATGATGCTTACTGAGCTGTTGAAGAAGCTCCCGTCTGAAGAGCTTGCACGGCTAAATCAAGCGCCTCTATGGGAGAAGGACGCTCATGCGCGGCAGTGGCAGGACGCTGTTCTGCGTCCGGATTTACTGCGCAGCAGCGTTGTCCGCTTGTCGCCGCTTGCCGATCGGCTGCTGCGCTATTGGCTTCGTGCAATAGGACCGCTTCCGATGCAAGAAGAGCTGCTGCGAACGCGATGTGTGCAAGAGGCTGGATTGGCTGGCGCAGAGCTTAGAGCTGCTATTCGCGAGCTGCGAATGAACGGTGTTCTATTCGCGGTCCGCAAGTCTTGGGGGGAGCAGCTGCTGTTCATGCCTGCGGATTGTTATCTGGCATGGAGGCGGGCGTTCGGTTCACATAAACCGCTAGAAGATTTAACGACTGGGTATGATTCGATCACTGCGGCAGGCTCTGAAGAGAATAGCATGCGCTTTACGGATGAGGGGACCTCGGATTCCATTCCACTTGGTCGGAGACTGGTGCGCGCATACGCTGCGCTGCATGCGATCGGACTCGGTACGACATCGAAAGGGCTATTTCCGAAGAAGACTGCTGCTGACATTGCGGCGATTACGGCATTGCGTCACACAGAGATGTTCAGTAGTCTGCGTACCGTATATCAGGAGCAATATCCGCTGGGCTTCACAATAGCGCTGGATGCTGCCTCGTGGCTTGGCATAGTCGCCCTGCAAGACGATGGGGAACCACGCTGGAGCTGGTCGGAGGACATGCTGCAAGCTTGGCTTGCAGGCGATCCTTATATCCGAGAAGCAGAACTTCTGCGGCTGATAACGATTCGATACGGGTTCCGAAGTTCCGTTCAGGCTGCGTTTACGTCCGGTCTGCTCTTGCTGAAATCAGATGAGAGTTATCCGTTGAATGAACCGCTGCATCCGTTATTGGCGCAATGGATCGACGCAATGTGTGCTTGTGGCTGGGCTTGCATGTCATCAGATCCAGCAGGGAACTGGACGTTCCGATGGTTGATTGATCCGTGGGCGGCTGTTGAAGATGATGATGGCGATGGCGACTATAATGAATACGTCATTGTATTGCCTGACGGAGAGCTTATTGTTCCGCCACGCGTATCGTTTGCAGTTCGATGGAGGCTTGAACAGATTGCAGAGTGGGTTCGGGACGACGCGGTATCGATCTACCGGTTGACTGCACAATCGGTGATGGCCGCGGCCGAACAGGGGGATACGGCGGAGAAGCTCTTAGAAGAGCTGCAGCTTGCATCTGGTCAAGTGCCGTTGCCCGGGGAGCTTGTACATGCGATCGAGCATTGGGTGTCGCGGACAGGGCGTACAACGATTGAACAAGTGATGCTGCTAAGGTGCGATTCCAAAGAAATTGCAGATGCAGCGGCAGGTCGCGCCGGCTTAGCCGGTCTATTGGTTGAACGGCTGGGCGACCTTGCATTCGTGATCCGATCAAGCGATGAACCGCAAGTTCGAAGGGAACTGGAGAGAGCAGGATGGCCGCCGACACGTCTTGAAGAGATGCAGCCGTCAGCACAAGAGCCGGCGGCATCCAGCTCTACTCGCAAGCGTAAGCCGGAGGGAAGGAGAGCGGGCTCTCATGTGACGGCTCCTGCTTCATTCATCTACGACGAGCATGCGCTTCATCTATATGAGCTGTTAACTGCTAATCAACAACTGCCCGATGAGGAAGGATTGGATGGGGTTCCTTCGGAATGGCCTGCAGCTTGGACAGCGCAAATGCGGCATTATCATCCGTCGACGCGAAGACAGATGATCGAACAAGCTTTGGCATGGGGGGCGCCGCTCCAGCTTCGAGCTGGCGGCAAAGTCGTTGAACTCGTCCCGGAACGGCTTGATGATCAGTTTGATTCATGGGCGGTAGCCGGTTATTTGCGAACGGAAGAGGCTTACGAGCCGGTTCGGCTCCTGCCGGAAATGTGGGACGAGATGAGGCTCATCATCCCGCTGTAAGCATGCTCTATCGTTCTGTCCTTTGAAATGGTATAGTAAAGAGGTATAAACATTTTACTGGAGAGAAGGTGTATGGATGCCAACGGTTGAAGAGCGATTTGAATTGGATTCGGTCTCGTTTGCAGAAGCTGAATTCATGTCGGATCTGGATATGACCGATATAGTTCTTATGGCCTATGAGTTAGGAGAGGCAATTAACCATTCGGCTGAAGTCGCCGATTATTTATATTGGAAGTCCGTTGTTGACCAAGATGCCGATGTCCAGGCTGGCGCCAAACTGCTGGCGAAGGCGAAGGAGCAGTTCCAGGACTGCGAACGGTTCGGAAGATTTCATCCGGACTATCATGCGGCCAAAGATCGCGTACGCGAGGCGCAAGCGCATCTTGAGACGTTCGAGGCTGTGCGCAGCTTCAAAGCAGCGGAGCAGGTAGTGGATACGCTGCTGTACGACGTTTCGAGGCTGATCGCAGACTCGGTATCCGAGACGGTGAAGGTGCCGAGCAACGATCCGAATCCGAAGGGGAGCGGCTGCGGCGGCGGAGGATCGTGCGGCTGCGGAAGCGGCGGCTGCGGATAATAGAGAGCATTATCATTAACGCTCATGGGCAGGCGGAGATAGAGGGGGAAGGTCGTCATGTTGTCGGAACGTACAGGATATATTGTATGGGTGTCGGATTTGAAGGCGGCCCGTTCGTTGGATAAATACGGCACCGTGCACTATATGTCTAGGAAGATGCACTACGTCGTGATTTATGTAGATGCGGATCGTGCGGAGGAGACGTCGCGTAATATTGCGCGTCTTCCTTTCGTACGCAAGTTGGAGCGATCCTATCGCAATGAACTGAAGACGGAGTATGCGAAGAAAGTGCCGGACAAAACTCGTTCTTACAGTATTTAGCAGTTCGAACCATAAGTGAATTCTCTGCGCGCCGCTTTTCCGGACGGGAAGACGCAGAGAATTTTTTTATACATTTTTAATTTTAACCAAGTGAATTATATGTGGTATACTTGATTCATAAGTAATACATTTTATAACAATATTGGCTCTGCCTTATTTTTATGTTGAAATATCGAAACGGAATGATAGAATGGAAGCGTGCATATTACTAGTAACAAAGGCCTGCTTCCCGGGGAGGGGTGAGTCGGGATGAGAGACAAGTTGACCGAGAGATGGAGTACTTACGAACCATTTTATGTGGAATTGGCTGATAAGAAAGTAGCAGACGTCGTAATTACCAATCATGCCAAGAGTCGTTGGGTGGATCGCGTTGAGAGCAGTAAGACCGGCTTCGCCGATATCGCCGAGTTTATGTGGCAATGCTTGAAACAAGGACGAGTTGCATCTTATTACCGCAATGAGCAGGACGTATACTTAATTGATGATGATCTCGTGTTTGTCGCAGAATTCGCGGAGCTGGAGAAAGAGAAGGATTTGATCGGCAATCCATTGCACAAGATGATTGTCGTGACATTCCTAGGTCGAATGTCGGAGACCATTGAGCTTCGTGACTTGAAATCTTATTACTCGTGGCTTCGCCATTCTCGTCGGATGACGCTGATTAAGAACAGCAGGAAGAGAAAATAGTGATTTGGTTTACGAAGAAGCGCCGCAGCGGCGCTTCTTTTTCTTTTGCGGTAACGGTTAGTGGTTTGCGGTATAATAGAAAGATATAGCCACTATCGGGAAGGCAGGAACGACGGATTATGGCGTTAAACTTTCATCAATTGCACATCTTCTTCACCGTTGCGGAGAAAGGCAGCTTCTCTGCCGCAGCGCAGGCGCTTCATATGACGCAGCCGGCGGTCACGATGCAGGTTCAATCGCTGGAGGATTACTTCGGCACGAAGCTGCTGCAGCGCTCGACCAAACGAATTGATCTGACGGAAGCGGGCCGCGCGCTTCTTCCTTATGCGCAGCGCAGTCTCGAGTTGATTCGAGAGACGGATCAGGCGATGTCTACCTTTACGAGCAAGCTCAAAGGACGTCTGCAGTTGGGGGCGAGCCTGACGATCGGGGAATACATTTTGCCGAGACTGCTAGGGCCATTCGGATTGGAGTTTCCGCATATCTCTATCAGTATGAAGGTCATGAACACCGCTCAGATCATTGATGATATTATAAATAATCAGCTCAATTTCGGCCTGATTGAGGCGCCGGTCAGTCACGCTGATATGCAGATGGACAAAGTGCTAAGCGATGAACTGGTGCTTATCGTTGCCCCTAACCATCCGCTTGCCGCGATGGAGAAGGTGACGCTGACTGATGCCGTGAAGCATCCGTTCGTCGTGCGCGAGCAGGGTTCAGGTACGCGTCTGGTCATGGAGGATCAGCTGCGTAATCAGCATATCGATCCGAACACGCTGGAGATCGTAATGGAGCTAGGGAGTACAGGTGCGGTGAAGTCGGCAGTCGAAGCCGGAGTTGGCATATCGATTGTATCCAAGTCTTCGATTAAGCATGAAGTGGCTCTTGGATTAATCCGTGTCGTTCCGCTTGCAGACGTTAACTTTAGGCGGCATTTCTATTCCATTCATCTGAAGTCTGCGCTGCTGCCGATCTCTGCGGTAACGTTCTTAACTTTCTTGCGAGAGAGGGATTTGAAACAATGGCTATAGAGGAACGAGCGGATCTGCATACGCATACGACGGCGTCAGATGGTACGAATGCACCGGCTGTTGTTGTCAGACTGGCGAAGGAAGCGGGACTGCGTGCGGTTGCGATAACCGATCACGATACGATGGCTGGTTGTCCGGAAGCGGTGGCAGAAGGCGGTCGTATCGGGATTCAAGTGATCCCCGGCATTGAACTGAGCACTGCCATGAATGGCCGCGATATTCATATTCTCGGTTACTGGTGCAATGCATCCGATGCCAAGTGGCAGGCGCGGATGAAGGCTCAGCAGAGCTTTCGCGGCCGTCGCAATCGGATGATGATCGAGAAGCTGCAAGAACTCGGGATTGCCATTACGCTCGAGGAGATTATCGCCATTGCAGAGCGGAGCGGGAAGAAAGCGGACAGCGCTGAACAGATTGGTCGTCCGCATCTTGCCGAGGCGTTGATCGAGCGGGGAGCCGTCGCGGATATGAAAGAAGCGTTCGACCGGTATCTTGGCGAGCACGGCGCCGCTTATTGCAACCCGCCAAGACCAACGCGGATGGAGGCGGTCGATTGGATT
>NZ_BTCK01000040.1:0-60427 GCF_033239625.1 Paenibacillus sp. CCS19 | reverse complement strand
AGGGGACGGGAGTCCCATGGGGTCCTCCCTAACAGGGAGGATTTAGGTGGGTAGAACAATTGGTTTATAAGCGACGCAGTCAAGAATAGGGGGCCAAGGGGCGCAGCCCCTTACCACCACGAACAAGAGTTGTACCCTACAGGGTACACGACTCTCAGCACGGAGTAACTCAGCATCACCATAAGGCGATCACACGGTTGTTCCGGGGTCCAGGGGACGGGAGTCCCATGGGGTCCTCCCTAGCAGGGAGGATTTAGGTGGGTAGAACAATTGGTTTATAAGCGACGCAGTCATCGGTAGAAAAAAATGGTTTATAAGCGACGCAGTCATCGATAGAAATAAATGGTTTATAAGCGACGCAGTCATTGATAGAAAAGGATGGGGGTCCAAGGGGCACAGCCCCTCGGGTCCTACCTTGCAGGGAGGACTTAGGCGGGTAGAAAACGGCAATAATGACTAACACTGAAAGGATGAAGCGGGGGCAACGGTTGTTTTGCGTAGACGACTGATAGGGATTGCAGTAGCGATGACGGTGTTATTCGGCATATTTGAGTGGAGATTGAGTGTGATGGAGCTGTGGCCGAGGTCGAAGTCGGGGGACCGAATGGTCGCGCGACAGGCTGTCGAGCAGCGTGACAAGGAGCTTGTCATCGATGCGGGGCGCGGGGAATTTTTTGATCGGAATGGTGTTCCGCTGACAGGACAATCCATTGAAGCGCTTGGGTTATTCCCTGTGCCGGCTGGGCAGCGTGGAGAGCTGAAACAATTGAGCCGGCTTGCAGCAGTGCTAGAAGTGTCTGTGCAGCAACTTCAAGCTCATTTGAAAGAGCTAAAGGAGCCTGGCTACTGGCTGGAAGACGGCGGCGGACATCCGCATGCGCTTACGGATAAACAGCTCGAGGAATTAAAGACTATCCATGTGAACGGCGTGCGTGTTGTACCGTATCGGCTGCGATACAAGGCGCCTTATATCGCTTCGCAAACAATTGGTTATATTAGTCAGCATCCTGAACGGATTAAGTCGGTATATGGACATGAGTATGCAACAGGAGAGCTGAAGCTTAACTCCATTATTGGGGGAGCTGGATTAGAGCGTTCCCTTGATCGGCTGCTGAGAGGGGACGGACAGACGACAGCTTCCTATTATACCGATGCGTATGGTCAGCCGCTGCAAGGGTTGGATGTGCGTGTGACGGCTCCTGTTAACCGTTTGTACCCTCTTCAAGTTGTAACGACGTTGGATGCGTCGCTGCAAGCAGAGATTGAGGCGTATGCGGATCGAAGCGGATTGAAGCAGGGCGCGATAGTCGTATTGGATTTGGCCACCCGCGATATTGTTACGATGGTTTCAAGGCCCCGCTTAAATCCGGAGCAGGTAGACGCCTCCTCTTCGGCGACAGCGAATCATGCTATTCGTGCAGTTGAACCAGGCTCAATATTCAAACTGGTGACGGAAGCGGCTGCACTAGAAGCAGGTGTGTCTGTGCCATCCGAAACGTTCCACTGCAATGGAGAATACGGACGTTATGGTTTGTCCGACTGGAAGGCAGGGGGACATGGAGATCTAACGCTTCGAGAGGGGCTGGCCAAGTCATGCAACATTGTATTCGCCGCTATAGCAGAACGATTAACCGCACAACAGCTCGCGGACACGGCATTCCGACTCGGCATTGGCCGGCAGATTGGCTGGCATTCGGAGCAGTCGGTTGGCCCGCTTACAGGACCTATTCGACTGTTGGAGGAAGAAGAAGCGGGTCAAATTTACGCTCGTAAACAAACAACGGTTGATGGAGGGGTCATGGCCCAGACGGGCATCGGCCAACGGGATGTACGGATTTCGCCGCTACAAGCTGCGAATATGATCGCTACGATTGTGAATATGGGCCATGTTGTAGAACCGCGCATCGTACGAGAGATTCGCTATGCGAACGGTCAACGGCTCGTATCGATTCCTCCGCATGAAGCGGCTTCGCCGCTCGGCAGATTGTCGCCTGCCACGGCGCATGAGCTGATGGAGGGAATGCAGTTAGTTGTCCAAATAGGAACCGGACGATCGATCCAGAACGGTGAATGGGATGCGGCAGGCAAATCAGGGACTGCACAAGTCATTCACGACGGTGTAGATCGTGTGAATCAATGGTTCATCGGCTACGGACCCTTGAAGTCCCCCAAATATGCAATCGCCGTATTAGCGGAGAATCGTACCCCTAACAGTGCGAATGAAGCGACGAAGTTGTTTCGCGCCATATTAGATATTGCAGCTTCGAAACAGTAAAGGGGTGAAAATGGAAAAACTTACCATTGAAACAATTGAATTACTCTGGGATTAAAGCACAAATGTCTGACGTTTAGTTTCCTTTGACGGAATTAGAGCGCGATGCGTGTATGATAATCCGTCGGATAAAATAAACAAATATATAGAAGCGCAGCAAACAAAGTAGAAAACCATCGTCTTCATTGTGACGATGGTTTTTTTCTTGTTAACCGCAAAGCCTCCAATGTAACACCACCCCTTGGTCTCTTTGTTATAGTGGCTTTGTAAGTCAAAGAGGAGGAAACAAACATGATCTTAACCGTCAAAAACTTATCAGTCGCATATGGCACTAAAGAAGCTGTTGAAAACATTAGTTTTAACGTCAAGGCCGGCGAGGTAATTGGGTTACTAGGAGCAAATGGTGCAGGCAAATCGTCTACAATTGCAGCAGTGCTTGGGATTGTGAAGAGTAATTACAAAGAGCTTAACATGCTCGGCAAATCACCAATTCTTCATCGAAAGGAAGTTTTTCAAGAGGTGGGTGTACAGTTTCAAGAAACCAATTTCCAAGATAAATTAACGGTGAGCGAGGCATGCGAGCAGTGGGAATCGCTTTATAACACAACTGCTGATGTACCTCAGCTCTTACAAAGACTCGGTCTGGTTGGAAAGGAAACGCAACTTGTAAAGTCTCTTTCAGGGGGGGAACGCCAACGCTTAGCGGTGTTGCTGGCTTTAATTTCTAATCCTAAGCTTGTTTTCCTAGATGAGCTAACAACAGGACTAGATACAAGGGCTCGACGAATGCTTTGGAAACAGCTTTTAGAGATGAAGGAAAATGGGCTGGCAATTGTCCTGACATCACACTACATGGACGAGGTTGAGGCGTTATGCGACAAGATCTTGATTTTGAAGGAAGGCAAGACCGTCTTTCATGGGACAATCCAAGAGGCGATCTGTACAAGCAATAAGCCCTCGATGGAAAGCGCGTACCTTTATTTTGCAGGCGAGGAGGACGAGTTATGCGTACATTTTTAACCTTTTTAAAAATTGAGGGTAAGCTGGTTTGGAAGGGCATTGATATTCTGATTTTTGGGGTTTGCTTTCCGATTATATTAGCCGCCTTATTTGGCTATCTACTAAGTAAGGATGATCTAACGGGTGCTTCTAATTTTGAACTATCATACGCAGCTGTAATTACAATTGGAGTACTAGCAACGGGTGTTATGGGTGTCCCACTAACCATTGCAGATTACCGCCACCGAGGGATTCTAAAACGATTCCAAGTGACACCTGTGTCCCCTCTCCAAATTTTATTTGCCCAAGGACTGATTCAGCTTTCTTCAGCTCTCGTCTCCTTTATCGGTGTCACGCTTGTTTACTACTTATTATTTGATTATGAATTAAAAGGCTCTTGGTTGGTATTTCTTCTGACTTACTGTTTTGTCATTACAGCAATGTATAGTATCGGAATTTTTATTGGAAGTGTAGTGCCTGACCAAAAGTCAGCAAATATATGGAGCTCTATTGCTTATTTCTCAATGTTACTATTTTCAGGAGCAACGATCCCGTATGAAGCCATGCCTCGATTCTTTCAGTGGTTGATGGATATAATGCCGCTTTCTCATGGGATTCACTTATTAAAGCAGGCAACTACCGGAGAGGCTATAACAGCTGGACTCTTTCATATCGTGGTTTTAGGTCTATGCATCGTAATCGGAATGTGGGGAACAATTAAATTTTTTAAATGGAAGTAGGGTGCGTCGGGTGTACAATACAGCAGAAATCGCAGCAATGGTTGGGGTACACCCTAACACAGTGCGCATTTATGAGAAATGGGGTTTTATTTCACATGTGCCAAGGAAAGCAAATGGCTATCGTATCTATTCAGACGACCATTTATTTCAGTTAAAGATCGCAAGAACACTGTTTCGGTGTGAGATTGTGCAAGGGGATTTTCGTAAAAGGGCGCGTGCAATTGTGTATGCCTGCGGAAAAGAAGATTATGCGAATGCTGAAAAACTAACAAAAAACTACCTCATCAATCTAGAACGCGAATACGTTCACGCCTTATCTGCAACAGATGTTGTTGAGAAATGGTTGAGAAAACTTCCTACTGTCAGTACACGCACATATTCTCGAAAGGAAGTGGCACTACTTTTGGACGCCACATCCGAAACTGTACGTAATTGGGAACGCAACGGACTTATCACCGTTCCGAGAATGGACAATGGTGATCGGGCATACGGGGAACGGGAACTTGAACAGCTGCGTGTTATTCGTAGTTTAAGAAGCGCACATTACTCGATTAATGCCATTTCACGTCTACTTAAACAAATACATCAACCGAGACCTGATGTTTTTACGATCTTGAACACACCAACAGACGAAGAAGATATCGTATCAATAACGGATCAATTAGGTAAATCATTATTAGAAGCCATAGCAGATGCAAGAACTACATTAGCTTTGTTTCATGAAAAAACATGAACGTGATGTATTAATGGTAATTGTTAATTTTCCGAGTCGCAGCTTGTCGAAAGCACAACGATATTGATCGTTCTGTAATGTGACTTGAGAGAACAATCCCAGACTTACAAGTCCGTGATAAGTCGCATACATCTATGTTTTCTCTCCTTTACTCACAATAAAAGCCGCCCTACGACAAGCGTTGCATGGAAACGCTTGTCGTAGGGCGGCTTTTTTTTAATTTTCAATAGGGGGACTCTCAGGCTCTATCTCGGTACTATTGTTGTCGAACTCGCCCTGCGGTGTTCGAATCCAACGATGGAAGTACCGTTGATCGTATAACGCCTTAATCAGAATGATCAGAATCGGGGACAGGATAACACCGGCGATGCCGAACAACGAAAGCGAAATAATCATGAAGGTGAGCATGGTGAAAGCCGAAACGCCAAGCGTGTCACCTGTTATCTTCGGTTCAAGAATCTGACGAGCCAATACAACGACGAGGAACAGGACGGACACCCAGATTGCGAGCGACGTATGGCCGACGACGAACAAATAAATAATCCACGGCACGAACACAGTGCCGACGCCAAGCAGCGGCAGCACATCGAATATCCCGCTGACGACAGCGATCGTGAAGGCGTTCTGCACGCCGAGCAGCAGCAGCGAAACGAAGATAACGGCGAATGTGATGGAGATCAGCTTAAGCTGTGACTTCAAATAAGCGCCGATACCTTTAAATACGTTGTCACGCAGAAACTCGAATGCGATTTTGAACGTCTTCGGTGTTTTCTCAGCCGCTGTACGCTTCCAATCCTTAATCTCAACGCTCAAGAAGTAAGCCAGGATGATGCCGATCGAGAAATTGAAGATGAAAGCCGAGAAGCTGGTTAAATAGTTCGTTATTGTGATTAAGAAGGATTGTGCAATCGATGAACCTTTACTTGTGACATAATCAACCACTTTATCAAACTGGCTTAGGATGTCAGGCGGCATGCTGTCCACCTGGGAGGAGATCCAGTCCGAATGGGCTTCGACTTGTTCGCGCAGTAACTGTTGATATTTGGGCAAATTCGCAATGAGCCGATTCGCTTGGTCGGCAATAATAAAACCTGCCCCGAGGAAGATACTTATTATAACGAGTGTGAACAATAAAACGCTGATTGCGGAAGCGATCGATTTCTTCATGCCGAGCTTATTCAGCCAGCGTGCAGGCGGCTCAATGAATAGATAAATAAAGAATGATAAGAATACGGGAGTCGCGAGCTTATACAAATAGCTGAAAGCAAACATGGTTAAGTAAACGGTCAAAGCGATGAGGGCGATATCGAAGGCGGTCCTCCAATATTTTTTGTAAAACACAATCATTAGAGCAGCTCCCTTTCATCTAATAGGTTCATCTATATGCCTAGCAAGCTTGAATTGTATATTACTGGTAATGAAGGATAACATACTTCTTCCATTGTACTACACTTCGCATTTTGATGCCTATTTATGCTGAACGTATGTTACAATAAATAGTGGGCTTTCGCTAGGTATACACGAACTACATATTGAATCTGGTGGGAATAAGCTATGCAAAATTTATTGCTGTTATTGTTCTACGCGCTGACCTTCTACGCTTTTCTCCCTGGGTTAGTCAGCCGAATGTTCGGCTTCCGCGCATTCAAGCGAGGACGCGTTAAGCGTGAAATTGCACTTACATTCGATGATGGTCCGGATCCGCGCTATACGCCGCTGCTGCTCGACTTGTTGAAGCGATTCAACGCCAAAGCGACGTTCTTCGTCGTCGGAGCACATGCGGAGAAGCATCCGGAATTGTTGAGACGCATGCACGAAGAGGGCCATGTCATCGGCATTCATAATTACGAGCACAAAACGAACTGGTTAATGCGGCCGAAGACGGTGAAGTGGCATATTCGCCGGACGCAAGAAATTATTAAAAGCGCAACCGGTCAAGACGCCGTTTACTATCGTCCGCCATGGGGCATCGTGAATGCGTTCGATTATTCCCTGGGCAATTTACAAATTATTTTGTGGTCGGGCATATTCGGCGATTGGAGATATCGGCAGGGAGTAGACCGACTTCGTCAACGAATGATGAAGAAGATGCGTCCAGGAGAGGTTCTGCTGCTCCACGATTGCGGGATGACACCAGGTGCGGATGAACGAGCTCCTGAGAATATGATTAAAGCGCTCGAAGGATATTTGACAGAGGGAGAACGCCGAGGTTTTCAATTTGTCGGTATCGATGAGATGATCGCATTGACAGATAAGACAATTGGGCTGGTGCCAAGCCGATTCAAGCGAGTGTTGATCTGGCTGTGGCTCCGTTGGGAAGGTCTGTTCCACCGTGTTTTCCGCACGAAACCGATCGGCTCGCCTAGTCCATCCTTCCATTATCGTTTGATCCAATATCATGGCGCTTCCCTTGACATTGGCAGTGGCCAGACATTACTGAATGGTGATTCCATCGTAGAATTGCACTTCGATAATAAAGTGCTGGCCGAGATCGCACACAAATCAGCTTCGCCGATTGCAGCTGCAATCAGGCTTGTTCGCATGGTAGAGAAGCAGCTGCCAACGATAGCAGAAGTGCTCTCTCGTGATCCCAAGGCAAGGGAAGCCAAAACACTCTACGGCGTCACCATGATTCATCGGGGAGCTACCAAGCTTGGCTTCAGTGTTCATGAACTGCCGGCAGGGCTATTCGCGTCCATGTCCAAGCTTTATCTAAAGGTGCTTATGCGCGTATTGACGCCGACGGCTAAGCATGCGGAATCGGATAAGCGGAGCAGCCGTCCTGCGGTAGAGATGAGGCCGCATATTCTGACTTACCCCATTCAAGAGCTGCTGAAGCTTGCTTCTACACAATCGAAGGGGGCAGCAAGTAAGAAGGTTGAAGCAGAGGAGAAACCTCATTCAACGATGCAGAGCACCGTTCAAGCGCCGCAGGAGCTCGAGCTGGATTTTGATCGCCTTGAAGGTTCGCTTGCTGGCAAGGCTGGCAGGTAATACAACGATACAGTATAACAAATTAATACGTTAGGCATCCATAATCGTGCCGGTATATCGAGAATGCAGCATTTTTCGATGTGCCGGTTTTTATTTAGGGAAATTGTGGTAAGTATTGAGGGGATGTACGATGGACACGTTTGATGCAATCATTGAGAAGCGGAACAAAGAAATGATGCAGCAATCATCGCTCTATTTCGGAGGCTCTTCTGCGCCGAATTAAGCGGGGGGGGAGGGTGAGAGTAGAAGTGGCATCAAGGAGCGGCAGAAGCATGGTGGCAGGACTGACGATACTGTATGGCTGTGTGCTGGTGTACTGGATGTTTTTTGCGTTCAACCGAGCACATTTCACAGATTACCGATATAACTTCATACCATTTGATACGATCAATCATTTTGTAGGCATTGCACGGGAAGCCCGCGGACCAGCGGTGCTTAATCTTTTCGGCAACGTGATCCCATTCATACCGTTTGGTCTTCTGCTGCCATTATCGGCAAGGCTGAATCCCATTGTATGGACGTTCGTGTTCGCCGCGGTGATCACGCTGCTGGAGATGCTGCAGCTTGTAACGAAACGTGGGATGTTCGATGTCGATGACATCATTCTCAATGTCCTCGGCTTCTTGATCGGATATGTTGTATTGTTTGTTGTTCGGTCATTATTATTTTCAAAATAATAAAAGAGGGGTTGTCCAATTGCTGGACAACCCCTCTTGTTATTCGGAATGAAATTAAGCTTTCAGAACCGCGCCGTTGCTTGCGTTCGTAACAAGCTTGGAGTAACGAGCGAGGTAACCCTTCGTTACTTTCGGCTCGAAACCTTGCCATTCTGCCTTACGACGCTCAAGCTCTTCTTCATCGATGAGCAGGTTGATCGTACGGTTGTTCAGGTCGAGTTCGATCTCTTCGCCGTCGCGAACGAATGCGAGCGGGCCGCCTTCAGCTGCCTCCGGCGAGATGTGACCGATGGAGATGCCGCGGGATGCGCCGGAGAAACGGCCGTCTGTAATCAGGCCAACCTTCGCGCCGAGACCCATACCCATGATTTGGGACGTAGGTGCAAGCATCTCTGGCATGCCAGGGCCGCCCTTCGGTCCTTCATAACGGATAACAACTACGTGGCCTTCTTTGATCTTGCCGTTCGCGATGCCGGCGAGGCAATCTTCTTGCGAATCGAAGCAGATCGCAGGACCTTTATGATAGCCGCCAACCGATTTGTCGACAGCGCCGACTTTAACGATTGCGCCGCCTGGTGCGATGTTGCCGAACAGGACAGCCAGACCGCCGCGCTCGGTGTGCGGGTTGTCAAGCGTATGAATAACTTCTGTATTCAGAATGTCGCAGCCGGCAACGTTCTCGCGAAGCGTCTTGCCTGTTACCGTGAGAGTCTCGCCGTGCAGTGCGCCTTCCTTCTTGAACAGCTCGTTCAGAACGGCGCTTACGCCGCCTGCGTTGTGAACGTCTTCGATATGCCAATCCGATGCCGGTGCGATCTTCGCCAGATGCGGCACGCGGTTAGCGACTTCGTTAATGCGTTCGATCGGGTAGTCGATGCCAGCTTCGTGAGCCAGTGCGAGCGTGTGAAGAACCGTGTTCGTCGAACCGCCCATCGCCATGTCGACTGCGAATGCGTTGTCGATTGCTTCTTTCGTTACGATATCGCAAGGCTTGATATCCTGCTTGATCAGCTCCATGAGCTGGCGAGCGGATTGTTTCACGAATTCTTTGCGTTCCGGTGCAACGGCAAGAATCGTACCGTTGCCTGGCAGTGCAAGGCCAAGCGCTTCAGCCAAGCAGTTCATCGAGTTCGCCGTGAACATGCCGGAGCACGAACCGCAAGTTGGGCAGCCGAATTGCTCAAGTTCTGTCAGGCTCTTCTCGTCGATTTTGCCGGATTGGAATGCGCCAACGCCCTCGAATACGCTGGACAGCGAGATCGAACGGCCGTCGGACGTTTTGCCCGCTTTCATTGGGCCGCCGCTTACGAAGATCGTCGGAATGTTGATGCGCAGCGCTGCCATCATCATGCCTGGCGTAATTTTGTCACAGTTCGGGATACAGACCATGCCGTCGAACCAGTGAGCGTTAACTACCGTCTCAACGGAGTCAGCAATAATCTCGCGGCTTGCGAGCGAGTAACGCATGCCGATGTGGCCCATTGCGATACCGTCGTCTACGCCGATTGTGTTGAATTCGAATGGAACGCCGCCAGCTTCGCGGATCGCTTCTTTAACGATCTTGCCGAATTCTTGCAAGTGCACATGTCCTGGAACGATGTCGATGTACGAGTTGCAGACTGCGATGAATGGTTTGCCGAAGTCTTCCTCTTTGACGCCTGCCGCACGCAGCAAGCTGCGGTGAGGTGCACGGTCAAAGCCTTTTTTGATCATATCGGAACGCATTTTGTTTTTAGATGCCGACATTGAAGTCCCTCCCATGAGTTTGTCCATAGCAAATAGTTTACCACAACGATAGGTTCGTGACCACAGCAACGTATGGTTCAATCGGCTCTTGCAGCAGTCGAAATGTTAAGGAAAGTCTATAAAATTGACAAATATCGTTAATGAGATGTCGATTCAAGGAACAAACGAGGAAAGGTCTTGCTTGCTGGTCTGATCATAATACGGATCGCAGTACCGATGCTAGAGGAGAGTGATGCCAAACCGTCGTAAGTATGGATAATCGGGAAGTAAATCGTAGAATATTGGATTGAGACAAGTCCGAATGCGAGTTGATAGAAATTCATTCTTCAGGGAGCGTCAGGCAGATCAATTATAATAGTAGTACAATCTGTTACATAGAAGCCAGTTCTCTTAGGAGAGCTGGCTTTTTCATAGTGGTTGATTGGAGTGAGGAAGAAAGGTTGTGTCAGGAATTCGAACATTAAATGGCGGTTCGAAACTAAAAAGTCTCTTACAACAAACATTATGTTAGAAAACCTAACACAAAACTGTTTACACATTGGTGTGGGGCTACTATAATGTTGGTAAGTTATTCCTTGGTTATACGAATATATGCCATGAATGCGAGTGGAGAGGTGTTAGGATGCAACTGACAGAACGCGAGAAGGACAAATTGCTCATTACGGTAGCTGCCGATCTGGCGCGTCGGCGAATGCAGCGAGGTGTAAAGCTGAATTACCCAGAAAGCATCGCGCTTCTCACATCTGAAATTATGGAAGGCGCTCGCGATGGAATGACAGTCGCGCAATTAATGACGTATGGCACCACGATCCTGACACGTTCGCAAGTGATGGAAGGGATCGCTGAGATGATCCATGAGGTGCAGGTAGAAGCGACATTCCCTGACGGGACGAAGCTTGTGACCGTCCACCATCCGATAGGAGAGTGAAGCGATGATTCCAGGCGAATATCGGACAGCAAGCGGTCGAATTGAACTGAATGCAGGCCGCCAGACGGCTGAGCTGCTGGTCGTGAATACAGGTGACCGGCCGGTGCAGGTCGGATCGCATTTTCATTTTTTTGAGGTGAATCGTGCATTACGTTTCGACCGCAGAGCAGCGTTCGGCATGCGGTTGAATATCCCGGCCGGGACGGCGGTTCGTTTCGAGCCAGGCGAGGAGAAGCCGATCCAGCTCGTTGAGCTAGGTGGCGCAAAGCGTTCATTCGGGCTCAATGGACTGACGCTGGGCGAGGCGGTTCGCGGTGAGATGAGCATCGAAGTCAGCACAAGACTCAAGACGTGGGAGGAGGGCGTGGAATGAGCAGCATGGATCGAAGCAGCTATGCCCAAATGTTCGGCCCTACAACTGGCGATGCGGTGCGGCTGGCGGATACGGAGCTGTGGGCGCGCATTGAGAAGGACTATACCGTATATGGCGACGAGTGCAAATTCGGCGGCGGCAAAGTCATCCGTGACGGCATGGGACAATCAAGCGGAGCCCTTCGCGAAGAAGGCGTGCTCGATACGCTCATCACGAATGCCGTCATCATTGATCATTGGGGCATTGTGAAGGCTGATATCGGGATTAAGGATGGCCATATCGTTGGCATCGGCAAGGCGGGCAATCCCGACATTATGGACGGCGTTACGCCGGGCATGATCGCGGGCGCAAGCACCGAGATCATAGCAGGCGAGGGTCGAATCGTTACGGCGGGCGGAATCGATTCGCACATCCACTTCATCTGTCCGCAGCAGATCGAGACGGCGCTGTCTTCCGGCGTTACGACGATGATCGGCGGGGGTACGGGGCCGGCTACCGGAACGAACGCAACGACGGTAACGCCGGGTGCGTGGCATCTGTCCCGCATGCTGGAGGCGATTGAAGCTTTCCCCATGAACATCGGCTTAACGGGCAAGGGGAATGCGTCCTTCATCGGCCCGCTGGTCGAGCAGATTGAGGCAGGCGCTATCGGCCTTAAGCTGCACGAGGACTGGGGGACGACGCCTGCAGCGATTGATGTCTGTTTAGAGGCGGCCGATCAATACGATGTGCAGGTGGCGATTCATACAGATACGCTCAATGAAGCGGGCTTCCTCGAAGACACGTTGGCCGCGTTCAAGGGTCGGACGATTCATACGTACCATACTGAAGGGGCAGGCGGCGGCCATGCGCCGGATATTATCCGAGCGGCAGGCGAGCTGAACGTTTTGCCATCATCAACGAATCCGACACGCCCGTTCACGGTCAATACGATCGAAGAGCACCTCGATATGCTGATGGTGTGCCATCACCTCGACAGCCGAATTCCGGAGGATGTCGCCTTCGCGGATTCGCGCATTCGTCCGGAGACGATTGCGGCGGAAGATATTTTGCACGATATGGGCGTATTCAGCATGATCAGCTCCGACTCGCAGGCGATGGGCCGGGTAGGCGAGGTCGTTATTCGAACCTGGCAGACCGCGGATAAAATGAAGCGCCAGCGCGGACCGCTTGCGCCAGACGACACAGAGAGCGACAACTATCGCATCAAGCGGTATATCGCCAAATATACGATTAATCCAGCGATTACGCATGGCGTATCGCATCTTGTAGGCTCTATCGAGAACGGCAAATTCGCAGATCTCGTACTTTGGCAGCCGATGTTCTTCGGCGTGAAGCCCGATCTGGTGCTGAAAGGCGGCAGCATTGCCTATGCACAGATGGGCGATCCGAACGCCTCGATTCCGACGCCGCAGCCGGTGTGGGGACGTCCGATGTTCGCCTCCTTCGGGAAGCTGATCGCCAGCAGCTCGATTACGTTCGTCTCGCAGGCTGCTTATGACCGCGGGATCAAAGAACGGCTTGGTCTTACGAAGCGAGTGGAGCCGATTCGCGGCTGCCGCTCGATCTCGAAGAAGGACATGATTCATAACGATGCGACGCCGCGCATTGAAGTCGACCCTGAGACATACCGGGTAACGGTGGACGGGGAAACCGTCACCTGCGAACCTGCCGAGGTGCTGCCGATGGCGCAGCGCTACTTCTTGTTCTAATTCATGATTAGGCATTGGCTGGCCTTACAGCAGCTCCTCGATTCCGCGCTGCCGATCGGCGGCTTCTCCCACTCGTTCGGGCTGGAGACGATGGTACAGGAAGAACAGCTGGTCGACAGCCGCGCGCTTGAGGCGTATGTGCAGACGATGCTTCGGCAAAGCTGGGCGACGAGCGATGCGATGGTCATTAAGGCGGTGTACCGCGATGCGGACGCAGGCGAGTGGGAACGGGTGTGGGCAGTGGAACGGCTCGTCCATACGCAGCGGCTCGCGGCGGAAACAAGGTCGGGCGTGGAGAAAATGGGCAAGCGGCTGCTGAAGCTTGCTGCCGACATGTGGCCCGGTCTGAACTGGCAGCCTGTGACGGAGGCGGCTCGCGCAGGCCGCTGCCTATCGACGCATCCGATGGCGCACGGATATATCTGCTGGCAGCTTGGCGTACCGCTGCAGCAGGCAATGGAGAGCTATTGGTATGCATGCATCGTTACCTGCATCAACAGCGCCCTTCGACTCATGTCGATCGGGCAGACAGAAGGGCAGAGGTTAATCGCGCGTCTGACGCCGCTTACGGAAGAGGCGCGGAAGATTGCCGAAGGCTTAGAGCCGGAGGAAGCCTATTCCAATATGCCGTTGGCGGAGCTGGCGATGATGCGGCATGAGACGCTCTATTCGCGTTTATTCATGTCTTAAACATAATTCGATCATTCATGGGAGGGTTTTATATGTGCCAAGGACAAGGTCATAGTCATAATGAGTGGGTAACGCCGGAGATCGATGCTTCCCGTCCGATTCGTATCGGTATCGGAGGTCCGGTAGGTTCGGGCAAGACGGCGCTGGTGGAACGACTTGCAAGAGAACTGAAGAACAAATACAGCGTAGCTGTCATTACGAATGATATTTATACGAAGGAAGATGCCCGCATTCTCGCAGCGACTGGCGTATTGCCGGAAGAGCGAATCATTGGCGTAGAGACGGGCGGCTGCCCGCATACGGCGGTTCGTGAGGATGCTTCGATGAACTTCGAAGCGATCGAAGAGCTGGAGAGCCGCTTCTCGCCGCTTGATATTATTTTTATCGAGAGCGGCGGAGACAATCTTGCGGCGGCGTTCAGCCCCGAGCTGGCAGACCGATTCATCTACATTATCGACGTGGCGCAGGGCGAGAAAATTCCGCGTAAAGGCGGCCCAGGCATTATGCGTTCCGATCTGCTCGTCATTAACAAAATCGACCTTGCTCCACATGTCGGCGCAAGTCTTCGTGTCATGGGCGACGATTCGAAGCGGATGCGCGGCGAACGTCCGTTCATCTTCTCCAACCTGCTTGGCGAGAGCGGCGTGCAGGACATTGTAAATTGGCTGGAACATGAGATCGCACATGCCAAAGGGCTTGCGCATTCGCATGAACATCACGAGCATGCGGCAGGCGCTGAGCATTCGCACGGACATTCGGATGGACATTCGCATGCGCACAAGCCGCATGACCATCATCACCACGATCACGATCATGATCACTCGCACTAAGGCCCGCGAAGATGCCGCGCTGGGACTGACCAGGCTTCAAGCGTCTTTCGAGCAGCATGGCAATCGAACGGTAATGACGAACAAGTACCATACCGCGCCGTTGAAGATTGCGAAAGCTTTTCCGCTTGAGGCAGGGCTGGGTGTCATTGTGATGGACGTATCGCCTGGCCTTCTTGACGGCGATCGATATGAGCTGGAGTGGAACTGCGGTCCTGGCAGCCGGTTGTTCCTTACGAATCAATCGTACACCAAGGTGCATCCGGCAGGAGCGAAGGGCGGTGCGGTGCTGCGTCAGTCATTCGTGCTGGAGGAAAATGCGATCGTGGAGCATATGCCGGAGCCGATTATGCTGTATAAGCAGGCGGCATTGCGGAGCGATACCGAAGTACGGCTTGCTCCAGGTTCTTTGTGGATGCAAGCGGATGTCTGGTGTCCGGGGCGTACGCTGCGCGGCGAAACGTTCTTATATGATCGATTCGATAGTCGTCTCACGGTGCGGTACGGGGAGGAGTTGATTGGCTCGCAGCGCCAATTGATCGAGCCTGCTATGCAGCGGCTGAATGTGCCGGGAAGCTGGGGCGGCGCGACTCATATCGGCACGCTGTTTGCTTTCGGCGACCGAATTGGAGCTCAGCAGGTGGAAGCCGTGCGGGAAGCAGTCGCTTCGCTGCCTGCGCGCAGCGAATACGGGCTGACCGTCGGCGCGTCGCTGACGCATCGTCATGGCCTTGCGGTCATGGCGGCGGGAACGGCGGCTTGGCCGCTGCAGGAAGCGCTCCGTGCCGCATGGAGCGCACTGCGCTTATCGCTGCTTGGCGAACCGCCGCACGTGCTTGTTCAGGTATAACAGAGAGTCATGATGCCTGCACTTCATGCAAGGATTTCAAGTCAATCATTCCATTGATGACTATAACAAAGAAGAGCTGTCGCAAAGCATCCCATGATGCCTCTGCGACAGCTCTTCTTGCTTCGCCACGATAATCAACGTAATCAGTCCGAATCCCGATGGATGTAGGCAGGCGATAACGATGTCCGATCAGGCACCTTATCGACCGATTCGATGGCGAGCAGCAGCGTGTCCACGACGGCCGCTGCAATATCGGCTTCGGGCACGCCGACGGCCGAGATCGGAATTTCCAGCTGCTCCATATGCGGAATATGGTCATAGCTGATGATCGCAATATCTTGCGGGACTGTGATGCCTTCGCCTTGGAAGGCGCGAATAATGCCTGCGGCCAGATCGTAGCTGCCGCTAATGACAGCCGTTGGCCGATCGTTCAGCTTGAGCAGCTGCTTGGCAGCGTGGTAGCCATTCTGCCAGAGCAGGCCATGAGAGTCAATGATCCATTCATCTTGACAAGGCAAGCCCGCTTGATGGAGCCCTTCCTTGAATCCGATCCACTTCTCCTGCTGCTGCGCGGATGCTTCCGCATAAGGGCCGATATAAGCGATGCGCTCGTAGCCTCTGCCGGCAAGCTGCTCGACTGCGAGTCGAATCGCTTCGCGGCGATTCATATCCACATACGGAACGCCGGGCTTAATCGGCATGCCGATGGAGATCATCGGTGTCCTTCGATGGGATGGACGAGCGATGATGTCCGCTGTGCTTTCTTCGAATAACAGAATGGCATCGGCACGCAGATTCTCGAACGTGGCAATCGCTTCCTGCGGTTCGTGAATGGACAGCAGCGCGGTCAGCCCTTTCTCTGCGAGACGACGCTGAATCGATGTGACGAGCGATGAAAGCGCGGCGCGGTCGATGCCCGGCCAGACGATGCCGACTAGTCCGGTACGTTTGGTCACGAGGCTTCTGGCAGCTAGATTCGGCGTATAACCGAGCGCTTCCGCCGCTTCCATCACTTTGCGTTTGGTCGATTCCTTCACTAGCGGACTATTATTGAGCGCCTTGGCTACGGTCGAGTAGCTGACGCCGACTTGCTTGGAAATATCTTTAATCGTAACGGACATGAAGGAGCTCTCCTTTGTCACCATGCTAACAGTGCGTGATCGCAAGCGTTCTTGCTGGAACAACCTCTATCGATTAATGTTATCGGAAAGGACTATGCCTATTATATAGGGACAGCCTGTCAAACGGCTATAAAAGCATCCGTTTTGTTTGCAAACTATCCTATTATCATCATGAATAGAGCGCTTACAATGAAGGGGCGAATGAATCGTTGCACGAATCCTTCCTTATCTATAGTAATCCTATGTTGCTCATTCGACAATCGTTTAGGAGGATAATGATATGTTGAAGCGAGGTATGCTCATTCTGCTGGCGGCGCTGATCTGTTTAACGATCGTGTCAGTGGAGACGGCAAGACCGAAGGTTGCAGAGGCGGCGCCAGCCTTTGCCAAAGGCGCAGACGTCAGTTGGGTTGCCGCAATGGAAGCGCAGGGGTACAAGTGGAAGGACAAGAACGGCGTGCAGCGGGACATTTTTGACATTCTGAAAAATGATTACAGCATCAACTCCATCCGCATCCGCGTATGGGTCAATCCGTCGAACGATTACGGCAACGGGTACTTAACGAAGGAACGTGCCGCCGCGCTTGCGAAGCGGGCCAAAGCAGCAGGGCTCAGCGTTATGCTGACGCTTCACTACAGCGATTCATGGGCGGATCCAGGCAAGCAGACGAAGCCTGCCGCATGGAAGAACTACACGTTCACGCAGCTGATGGATGCCGTATGGAACTGGACGCGCGAAGTGATGACGACGATGGCGAACAATGGGGTTACGCCGGACTGGGTGCAGATTGGCAATGAAACGAACAACGGCATGTTGTGGGAAGACGGGAAAGCTTCGGTCAGCATGAAAAATTACGCGTGGCTCATCAACACCGGCAACAATGCAGTGAAGTCGATCAGCAGCAGCACGAAGACGATCGTTCACTTGTCCAATGGCTATGATAATTCGTTGTTCACCTGGAATATCGGCGGCTTGATCGCCAATGGCGCAACGTTCGATATTGTCGGCATGTCGCTGTACCCTTCCACGTCCGATTGGTCCACGAAGGTGACGCAAACGATCAGCAACGCGAACAGCATGATATCAAGCTATGGCAAGCCGGTCATGATTACCGAGATTGGGCTCGACTACAGCGCTGCGTCGACGACGAAGAGCTTCATTTCGGATATTAAGACGAAGATTCGCAACATCTCGGGCGGCAAGGGCTTAGGCGTATTCTATTGGGAGCCGGAGTCGACGCCAGGCTATAACGGCGGTTATAACAAAGGCGCATGGGGCTCGGATATGAAGCCGACGGTTGCGCTGGAAGGATTCCTGAACTAAAGCCAAATGTAAGGATAATGATAAGCCGATCGCTCTTCTTCGGAAGCGGCGTTCGGCTTTTTGGGCATGCATGCGAGAAATACGGATTTTCAGCCAATATTCAGTTTCCGTCTAAGGTTGGTTTAAGGTTCGGCTGATTAAATAGAGCTATCAATTATGAATCTTGTACGAAGGATGTCGATGTCCATGGGCAATGTGAGCAAGAAGCTGAAGCGATGGAAATGGCCGCTCGGGGCGGCAGGCGCGATACTCGTCGCCATTGGTCTCAATTCGGTCAAAGCAAGCCCAGAATTCGCAGCTGCGCAAGCCGCAAACGATAACAACGCCAATAGCGCGCTGCAGCGAACGACGGAGATCGGCCAATCGCAGGATGGCGCGGATCAGTGGGTAGAGCGGAGAGGTCGACACGGCATGCGAGGCGGCGGCTCATTCGATAACGGCGGCGGATTCAGCGGAGGCCAAGAAGGCGGCTCCATCGATAATGGGGACGGCGACAACGGCAGCGGTGGCGGAGGTTTCCGGTCTTCCACGAGGACATCATGACGAGCGGCACTAAGATCATGCAGCCATTGCTTTATCGGTTCCGTGCGATGAATACGGATGTCGAGCTATCGCTTGCATGCGATGGATATACGATGAGTGAAGCCGTGGAATTGGCGGTGGATTGGTACGAGGAAGTGGAGCGGGTGTTTAGCCGGTTCCGCCCGGACAGCGAACTGTCACGCATTAATCGGACAGCAGGCAGCGGCGCGCCCGTTATGATCTCCAGCATGATGCGCGATGTGCTGCAGCTTACGCTCTGGCATCGGGAGACGACAGGCGGGATATTCTCGCCGTTAGTAGGCGACAGCATGGATGCAGCGGGATATGACCGTTCGTTCGAACAGTTGACGGCGGTTGGTCCGCATGGCACGATTCAATCCGCTGATGGCAGCGAAAATAACCGATGCCAACCTTCGAATGATAAAACGCTCGATTGGGGACATTCATCAACCTCTATGTTGCTTGATATCGGCATGCAGTCGGTGCAGCTGAAACATGGTTCGAAGCTGGACTTAGGCGGTATTGCGAAAGGCTGGGCGACAGCCAAGCTGGTGCAGTGGCTGCGAACGCGGTTCAACATTCGAGCCGGACTCGTTAACGCAGGCGGCGATCTGCAAGCATGGAATGATTGCAGCGATGAGCCGATCTGGCAGATCGATATCAAGGGCCCGATCGAGGGCGGAGGCGACAACCTATATCGCATGATGAGGGAAGGAGCGGCCGCAACTTCCGGGACGCTTGGCAGGCGATGGCAGACGAATCGAGGCATCCAACACCATTTGATCGATACGCGCACTTGCAGTCCTTCGCGAAGCGATATCGTGCAGTGCACGGTGTCAGGCCCTGATCTGATTACGTGCGAGGTGTGGGCGAAGACGATTTGCATAGCAGGGGAGGACGGTTTGCGGCGAATGAGCAGCAAGCTTCCGTCATCCTATACCGCACTGATGATAAACAAGGCAGGCGGATGCCGCTATTGTGCACGGGATTGGCTCACGAGCAAGAACGAAGGAGGGAGCATGTCGTTATGATGGAATGGATTACATCTTGGCCGATATGGGAAATGACACGGATACTCGGCATCTTGTCCTATTTGACGATATTCGCGGGGCTGACGTTAGGCATCCTGTACAGCTATCCGTTTGTTAAAGGGAAGCGGAAAGCGCAAATCTACCGCTGGCATACGAGTCTGACCAATGGCGGAACTGTCGTGGCTCTCGCGCATGCGGCTATTCTTATCATTAGCACGTTCGCACCCTATCGTTGGGTGGATCTGCTGATTCCTTTCGCATCTTCGCAGTATCCGATTGGGAATGGGATAGGAACGTTGGCGTTGTACGGCATGCTGCTGCTGCTGCTGACATCGGATTATCGGAACAAAATAAGCAAGCATGTCTGGCTGACCATCCACCTGCTGGCGTACCCGATCTTCGTCGGAGCGGCGGTGCATGGTTACATGATGGGCACCAGCAGCGACAGCTTGCTTACCAAACTCATGTATGGCGGCACGCTTCTCATCGTCGTAGCGCTGTTTGCGGTTCGAGCGTCGATACGGCCCAATGCGAAATCGAATGCGGGTCTGAAACCGGTTCGACCCTCGGTCAACCGTTAAACCTATAAAGAGCCATGAACCCCTTCTGAAATAGAAAGGTTCATGGCTCTTGCTTCATCAGAGGATCTTTATTTCTTAACTTTAATGCCCATTGCTTCAGCGATCTTGAAGAAAATGTCCGTGTTCTCGTATACGCCTGCGAACAGCTCGGAACGCGAACCCGTTGCCGTAACCGGAATGTCAACCGCCGTGTGGCCCGAAGTCGTCCAGTCAACAACGAAGTTTTTCTTCGTGCCAGCGATTTGGAATGGACCGTCTTCAGCGGAGATGCCGTCGCCGGACTCGTCAGCCGCATCTACCGGCTCGATTGAGAAACCGCCAGTTTCATGGTCAGACAGAACGAGGACGAGCGTTTCTGGATGCGCCTTCGCGTAGTTTTTCGCGATGCGAACCGCTTTGTCCAGCTCTTGACCGGATTTGATCGTCAGCTTCGCATTGTTATTATGAGCCATTTCGTCCGTTGCTTCCTCTTCTACGACGAGGAAGAAGCCATTCTTGTTCGTCGACAGCGTTTCGATTGCTTTCTTCGTCATGTCAGGCAGCGGAACGATCGGGTTGTAGAGATCGCCTTGTCCTTCAGGTTTTTGTTGGAACATCTCTTCGTTTGCGAACAAGCCGAGAAGCTTGTCGCCTTTTGCTTTGAGCAGATCTGTTTTATTCGTTACATAGTTATAGCCGAGCGACTGTGCTTTTGTCACGAGATTGCCTTGCGTGCCTTTGCTCTTCTCGGATGGATCTTCAGCAGGCTCGTCTTGGAATGCGCCAGCCGTGCCAGCTGGATACCAGAAATCTTCGCCGCCGCCGAGGAGTACGTCGATCTTAGCGGATGTGAGGTATTGAAGCGCGATGTCGCTTTGCTTCGAACGATCTTCGACATGGGAACCGAATGCGGCGCCCGTAGCGTCTGTCACTTGGCTCGTCGTGACGATGCCTGTCGCTTTGCCAAGATCTTTCGCATATTCGAGGATCGTTTTCACACTCTTCTTGTTTGCGTCCATGCCGATTGCGCCATTGTACGTCTTGACGCCGCTTGCGAATGCCGTTGCCGCTGCAGCGGAATCTGTCACGGGTACTGTCGAGCTCGTATGGAACAGACCAACGTACGGCATATCATCCATAGCCAGCTTGCCCGTCTCGCCTACCGTTGCAAGGCGAATCGCATCGCGTGCTGCAAGACCCATGCCGTCACCGACGAACAAAATAACGTTCTTCGCATGAACGGCTGCTGCATCAGCCTCTTGTTTGCCTTCCCCGTTCGATACATAGCTTGTAATAACGAGTGCTGCCGCTGCCGTTCCGAGCATTGCGGCTTTCCATCCACTGTGAATCTTCATCATTGTCGAATTGCCTCCCTTTATGATTGAAGCTGGCACACTGTGCCTGTGCTAGTAATGAATGTAGGAGTCTAATGTTAGGGCAATGTTTGTCCGAATTTAAGAATTAGTGAAGGTTCGTTATGAATAAGGCTGATATTTGATTGAAAACGAGATGGAATAATTGGAGATTGAGGATGCGGTGAATCCCAAAAGAGAAGTCCCGTTCAATGTGTCTATCGATTCATTTTCATTCCTTTCTTACCAATTCATTGGAAAATCAAGTGATAAAAAAGTAACGTTTTTAGACGAGTTAAGGAGCCGTTCGGGATGCATGAGCCATGATAATCGCTTCATTATAAAAGCGCTTGCAGTCGATGAAAATGCCTAATGAACAGCCTCCCGATTTACAAATTATTAACCTTAAAATCGAGCTGTTTTTATTTTTTCCTTGCTTCGAATCATAAAACGATGACGTCTTGGGAATATTTACTTAAGGCATCTGTACGCCGAAGAGTCGAACGTCAGATGCCTTATCGGTATTTATTCCGTAGCCTTCCTGATGGAAGGCGATAACGTATAAAACGAACGGAGCAAGGGGGACCCATGGTACTGAACGCCGAGCAGCTGGAGCACAAAGCGCATGAACTGGCGCTGACCCATGATCCGATCACGGGCAGCTGGAATAGTAGGGAGCGTCTAGCCGAGTGGCATCGCGATATGGAAAGCCTGCGGCAGTATGTTTCCGTGTTGAAATCAGAAGGAGGCGTCTGCACACAGCCGGCCGAGCAATGGCTGCTGGATCACGCCGATTTTATCGAGAAGGAAGCGCAGGTTGTCGAGCGAGAGCTCAAACGTGGAGCAATATCCCGTCAAACTTGGTTGAGAACAGAAGAACGTCCGCGTACCGTCGCAATCGGCAATGCGTACTTCGAAGCAACGAACGGTAGATTGGATCTGGACTCGTTCGTATCATTCATTAATGCGTATCAGGAAGTCGCTGTCCTGACATTGGCGGAATCATGGCTGATGCCCGTATTTATGCGAATGGCAGCGATCGGCCGGCTTGCTGCCTTAATGCGGCTCGTTCGAGAACGGCATCAAGCTTGCCAGCGGGTAGAGAAGCTGCTCAAATCGCTCGCTCCGCCGGATTCGAAGCTGTGTTCGGCCGACATGCAGGCTGCGTTGGAGAAGCATGGTCAGTCGCTGCCCCTTTCTGGTGCGGTTCTCGTCCATCTGGTCAGCCATTTGAACGAATGGGCGGATGATGCGGCCTCCGTGCGAGAATGGCTCGTATGCAAGCTGGATTCGGATACAGACAATTTGAACCGGATTGTAACCTATGAACATCAGCTACAAGCATCGCATGAGGTAGAAACCGGCCACTTGATCGGCAGTATTCGAACATTGTCCAGAGGGCAATGGAAGATGTACTTCGAGCGGATCAGTGTCGTGGATCGAACATTGGCGCGGGAGACAGCGGGTACGTATGCACGTCTCGATGATACGAGCAAGCATACGCTCCGGAGCCGGGTTGAACGACTCGCACGTCGGTTCCATGTGCCGGAGAGCCTGATCGCTTCGAAAGCGGTAGAGCTGGCGGATGCTAATTCGAATGGAGAAGAAAGTTCGCCGATTCATTCGGACGGCTCCGAGGAAGTGCCTCCTCGTTCGAACTTCGCGGCTTATTATTTGCTGGATCAGCAGGGTATTGAGTCGCTGCATGAATCGCTGCGCAGTTGCAATGCCAATCCACGCGTACATCGCGGCGCTGTCGTCAGACGCCGGCGGGGAACAGCCTACTTATCCATGATCGGCTGCGCCTTCGTCGTCTTTGCTGTCTTGTTCGGCTGGTGGGCTGGAAGCGGGAATGGTCTGACGACTGGCGCATGGGCGGCAGCGATCATTCTGATGCTTATGCCAGCTGCTGAATGGGCGATTGCAGCCAGTCATTCCTTCATCGGCAGCACGATTCGTTCCAAGCCGCTGCTTCGATTCGATTATTCATCCGGCATTCCATCGGATGCGAAGACGATCGTCGTCATGCCGATCATCTGGTCGAAGTCGGAGGAGGCAAACGAGCTGACGGATCGACTGGAGCTGCACTACTTGTCCAATCCGGATCCCCAGCTCTACTTCGCGCTGCTGACCGACTATGCCGACGCCAAGTCGGAGACTACGCCTGCAGATGAGCAAATCTATAAGGCAGCAAGGGAACAGATCGATGAGCTGAATGCGCGTTATCCGCGCGAAGGCGGCGGCCGAACGTTCCACTTGTTCCAGCGGAAGCGGAAGTGGAACGAGTCGGAGAAATCGTGGATGGGCTGGGAGCGCAAGCGCGGCAAGCTGGTTGAGTTTATTGGCCTGCTTCGCGGCGACGAGGAGACCAGCTTCCTGGAGCGCGCGCTGCCAGCTGAGCTGAAGGACGTCCGCTACCTGATTACGCTTGATGCCGACACTTCGCTGCCGATCGGCGCCGCACAGCGTATGGTCGGCACGATGCATCTGCCCTACAATCGCCCGCGGCTTAATGCGTCGCGTACACGTGTTGTCGAGGGTTATGGGGTATTGCAGCCGCGAATCGGCGTCAGCTACGAGTCGGTGTCTCGGTCCCGTCTGGCGCGGCTCTGGTCTGGCGAGCCGGGCATTGATCCTTATGCTTTCGCGATGTCGGATCCGTATCAGGACACGTTCGGTCAGGGCATTTTTACCGGCAAAGGGATCTTGAGCATCGACAGCTTCAAGGCTGTGCTAAGCGAGCGGATTCCTGACAATCATGTGCTGAGCCATGACCTGCTTGAAGGAGGTTTCCTCCGAGGCGGTCTGCTGTCGGATATTGAACTGATCGACGGACACCCGGCTTCGTTCAGCGCTTATCAGCAGCGGCTGCATCGCTGGGTAAGAGGCGATTGGCAGCTGTTATGCTGGCTGATGCCCCGCGTATGCAATCGGACAGGCGAGCTGCAGAAGGTGGATCTCTCGGCACTGACGCGCTGGCAGATTGTCGACAATATGAGAAGAAGTCTGCTGCAGCCCGCACTGCTGCTTGCAATGCTTGCCGCTGCGTTAATGCCGCTGCGGGCATGGACGGCGCTGACGGCGGTCGCCTTGCTGACGCTCTGTCTGCCGCTTATCCGTACGGCTGTTTCACCGAGCACGATCGCCCGCAAACCAAGCGCCTTGCTGTCAGCGTTCGGACAATCGCTCGTCATGCTCGTCACGCTTCCTTATCAGGCGGTCGTCATGGGCGACGCTGTCATACGAACCTTGTATCGGCTGTACGGCTCGAAGCGTCGTCTGCTGGAATGGACAAGCTCGGCTGAAGTCGAGCGCCGCAGCAGGCAGCAACGCGCCATTCGAGGCTTCGGCTGGGGCCTCGTCTTTGCGGTTGCGTATGGCATTCTTACCTGGACGTCGGAATATACAACGGTTCGATGGATTGGCGGAGCGATCGCCGTCGTGTGGTTGGTCGCTCCGGCTGTTGCAAGCTGGCTGAGCAAGCCGCCTGCCGTGAGGACCGAATCGATTACCGATTCGGAGCGTGCGACGCTTACGAAGCTGGCAGCCGACATCTGGTCTTATTTCGACCAGTATACGGTGGAGGAAGACAACTGGCTGACGCCGGATAACGTTCAGCTCGATCCGCCGGTTGGGCCAGCCAGGCGGACGTCGCCGACGAATATCGGACTCCAGCTGGCTTGTACGCTTGCGGCAAGAGATTTCGGTTTTATCGATACCCCCGACATGCTTCGGCGCATCGAACGGACCTTGGATACGATCGAACGAATGGACAAGTGGAACGGTCATCTCTACAACTGGTATGAGACATCAACGCTTCGTCCGCTGCCGCCGCTGTATGTATCGACCGTCGATTCAGGCAACTTTGTTGGTTACCTCGTAACCGTGAAGGAAGGCTTGGCAGAATATGCAGCCGAAGCTGGGAATGAAACGGCTGTTCTCAAAAGCGGTACTGAAACGAATCAACTGACAACGTCGCTGATCGCGAGACTGGACAAACTCATTAATGAAACAGACTTCCGTCCGCTCTATGATGATGCTTCTCAGCTGTTCACGCTTGGTTATCATGCGTCGGCCGACCGCAAAGAGACGATTCTGTACGATCTGCTCGCTTCCGAAGCGCGTCAATCGAGCTTCTGGGCGATCGCTGCAGGCCAAGTGCCTGCCGCGCATTGGTTCAAGCTTGGCCGCGCCATGACGAAGTCAGGCAAGCATGCGACGCTGCTGTCATGGTCGGGCACGATGTTCGAATATTTGATGCCCGCCCTGCTGATGAAGACGTACCGCCGAACGCTGTGGGATAAAACGTATCGCGGAATGGTCCGGCGTCAGATTGAATATGCACGTCAACGCGCGGTGCCGTTCGGTATCTCGGAATCCGGCTACTACGCGTTCGATTATCAAATGAACTATCAGTATCGGGCATTCGGCGTGCCAGGACTCGGGTTCCAGCGCGGGCTGGAGGAAGATCTTGTGCTCGCCCCCTATGCGACCATTATGGCGATTCCTTATGCGAAGCGCGAAGCGCTCGAAGCGCTGGGCAGGATGGAGGAGATGGGAGCGCGGGGCGAGCATGGCTACTATGAAGCGATCGACTGCACCGCGAAGCGGATGCCGGAAGGCCAGAGCAACGTCGTCATTCGCAGCTTCATGGTTCATCACCAAGGGATGAGCTTGCTGACGCTCGCCAACGAGCTGAACCCTCGGACGATGATCGATCGGTTCCATGCAGACAAGCGCGTGCAGGCAGCCGAGCTGCTGCTGCAAGAACGGATGCCGGACAAGCCGGCTATTATTGCCGACTCGGCCAAATCGTACACCGAGCGGACGAGCATCGTGCAGGATCAGGAACGGATTGCGCCGATGCGGGAGTTTACCGATCCGATCACACCGCTTCCCGAAGTGTGTCTGCTCTCGAACGGCGCGTTCTCTTCCGTTGTGACGGCAAGCGGCGGCGGCTTCACGCGTCATGGCACGATCGCGCTCAGCAGATGGCGGGAGGACCCTGTCGTGGATCCGCCGGGTATCGGCATGTACATCCGCGATGTGACAGGCGGCGCTGTATGGTCGCCGACTTATGAACCATGCCGAGTCCCTTCGCCGGATATGCGCGTGCAGTTCTCGCTTCATCAAGCGACCTTCATGCGCAAGGACGGTCCGGTCGGCACCGAACTCGACATTTGCGTCTCGCCGGAGCATAACGTGGAGATTCGCAGGCTGAAGCTGACGAACGAAAGCACGGAGGCACGGATCTTCGAAGTGACCACGTATACCGAGGTTGTGCTCGCGCCGCCGCTCGCGGACGATGCGCATCCGGCGTTCAGCAAACTGTTCGTGCAGACGGAATTTGCCGCGGAGGAAGAATGCCTGCTAGCCGTACGCAGACCACGCGATGGGCATGAGCAGCATCGGTGGGCGTTCCAGACGCTATCAATCGGATGCGACAGTCTGGGACCGATTGAATATGAGACGGACCGCGCCATCTTCATTGGCCGAGGTCATTCGATGGTGCATCCGCAGAGCCTGCATAGCAAGCTGACTGGAACGGTGGGCGCTGTGCTTGATCCGATCTTCGCCATTCGCCGCCGCGTATCGGTTGGCCCGGGCGAGACGGTTAAGCTGTTCGGCGTGACAGGCGTTGCTGGATCGCGAGAGGAATCGATCAGCATTGCGAAGTCGCTGTGCGATGAACAGCAGATCGATCGAACGTTCCAGCTGGCTTGGACGCACAGCCGCATTGACCTGCGCCATCAGCGGCTTACCGCGCACGAAGCGTCGCTTCTGCAGACGCTGGCAGGACGAGTGCTTTATGCATCGCCGCTGCGGCAGGATCGTGCAGCGAGCATCGCTGCGAACGTGAAGGGACAGTCGGGACTTTGGTCGATGGGCATCTCCGGCGACCTGCCGATCGTACTCGTTACGCTCGAGGATCGCGCGCAGCTGCCATTCGCGATTCGGCTAATGAGCGGTCATGGCTATCTATGCCGCAAAGGGCTGCCGTTTGACCTCGTCATCGTGAACGAGTCGGCAGGCGGCTATCAGCAGGATGTAACGGATGGACTGCGGGCGGCCATTGAGCAAAATGTCGATAAGCACGCCGTTCGTCCCGGCGGCGTCTATCCGGTCGCTGCGAATCAAATGTCCGAGGAAGAACGGACGCTGCTGTTTGCCGTTGCTCGATATGTGCTGCGTGCAGACGGCCCAAGCTTGAAGGCGCAGCTCAAGGCGCCGAAGCTGGTCAAGGAATGGGCGGAACCATTGGATGTGCAGCCGCAGCCAGCTTCGTTGGTGCAGAATGCTGCTCGCAAGCAGGAGGAATTAGCTGCCGAATCGACGGAGCAGCTGGCCCTGTTCAATGGCTGGGGCGGCTTCACGGCTGACGGACGCGAATATCGAATTGCATTACGCGGCAACAAGTTCTTGCATGCACCGTGGAGTAATGTGGTTGCGAACGAGAAGTTCGGTTTTCTCATTACAGAACTCGGAACCGGCTATACATGGTGGCGCAACAGCCGCGAATGCAAGCTTACGCCTTGGTCGAACGATCCGGTACTCGACCCGCCGGGCGAAGTATGCTTCATCCGCGACGACCGCACTGGGCTGTTCAGCTCGCCGACGCCAATGCCGGCATCGGCAGATTCGGCATGCACGGTCGCACATGGCAGGGGCTACTCTCGGTTCCGCCGCGCTGACCGCGGTTTGCGGCAGCAGATGACAGTGTACGTTCCGAAGTCGGATTCGGTTAAGATTGTGGAGCTCAAGCTCGACAATACGAGCGACGAGGCGAAAGAGCTTTCTGTTTTCTACGAATGCGACTGGGTGCTTGGCGTCAAGCGACAGATCAGCGCCTCGCATATCGTGTCGGAATGGGATGCGGAAGCGCAGGCCATGTTCGTACGCAACGGCTATCAAGAAACGTTCCGCGACGACTGGGCTTTCCTGGCCATTCATGATCAGGACGGTCAGCAAGTTGATGGTTCGGTGGCGGATCGTATATCCTACACGGCTGATCGAATGGAATGGATCGGTCGAGGCGGAACGACAGCTTCGCCTGACGCGATGAAACGAACGCGGCTGTCCGGTGCAGCCGGGGCGCAGCATGATTCGTGCGGTGCCGTGCAGTTGAAACTGAAGATCGAAGCAGGAGCTTCCAGAACGGTCTATGTGCTGCTTGGGGCGGAGTGGTCTCGAGAAGCGGCAGCTGCGCTCGTCCGCAAATACAACAATGGACAAGCGTGCACTGCCGCTTATGAAGAGGCTGTACAGTTCTGGGAAGAGACGACGCTGCAGACGCGGATTACGACGCCGAACAAAGAGATGGATTACTTGATCAATGGCTGGCTGCTCTATCAGGCGCTTGCATGCCGGATGTGGGCAAGAACAGCCTTCTATCAAGCAGGCGGAGCTTTCGGTTATCGCGACCAGCTGCAGGACTCGATCGCTATGCTGCATGCTAGACCGGACATAACGCGCGCGCAGATCATTCTGCACTCGGCGCATCAATATGAAGAAGGCGACGTGCAGCACTGGTGGCATGAAGAGACGCATCGAGGCATTCGCACCAAATATTCGGATGACCTGTTATGGCTTCCTTATGCGGCGGCGCGATATATTACCCAAACGGGCGATCAGTCGGTATTAGACGAGATGGCGCCGTTCATTCGAAGCGAGCAGCTAACCGACGAAGAGCATGAGCGATACGAGCCGACCGTATTGTCTGACCAAGTCGCGACCGTATACGAGCACTGCATTCGTGCGATCGAACGCGCTTCGAGGTTCGGCGAGAACGGATTGCCGCTTATGGGCATCGGCGACTGGAACGACGGCATGAACTCGGTAGGCGATCTCGGTAAAGGCGAGAGCGTCTGGCTTGGATGGTTCCTATGCGAAGTGCTTCGTAAGTTCGCCGATGTGTGCGAGCTGAAAGGCGATATGGAGAGGGCAACCGCCTACCTCGAGCGGCGGGAAGCGATCGGCACCGCCATTAACGCTTCCGCATGGGACGGAGAATGGTACAGACGTGCGCGTGCGGACGAGGGGCACTGGCTCGGCTCCACGCGCAATGAAGAATGCCGAATCGACGCAATCGCTCAGTCGTGGTCGGTCATCTCCGGCGCAGCGCCGCGTGAGCGGGCACAACAGGCGATGATGTCGTTCGACCGCGAGTTAGTGGATCGGGATATCGCCGTTGCAAGGCTGTTGACGCCGCCATTCGACCGTACGGATCCGAATCCGGGCTACATTCAAGGCTATCCGCCGGGAATCCGGGAGAATGGCGCGCAGTACACGCATGGCGTCATCTGGAGCATCGTCGCATGGTGTGGTCTTGGTAATGGAGATAAGGCCGTTGATCTGTTCCACCTGCTTAATCCGGTGACGCATGCAAGAAGCGAAGGCGAAGTGCGCAAGTATGCAGGCGAACCTTATGTCATGGCAGCAGATGTGTATACGCGTGATCCCGTGAAAGGAAGGGCGGGCTGGACTTGGTATACTGGCGCTTCCGGGTGGATGTATCAAGCGGGCATCGAGTGGATTATCGGCCTTCGCAAAGAAGGAGAACGGTTGTATTTCCGACCGGCGGTACCACATGATTGGCCCGGTTATGAGGTCGAGTATCGATATGGCCGTACGCTCTATCAGGTTAAAGTCCGCATGGTGGAGGACGCCAATGCACAGTCGCTTCCGCTTGATATCGATGCCTCCGGCAACTTAAGCGTACATCCTGCTTCGCATGAGGCAAGACGAGATGCGTCAGGCGCGTACATTCAATTGGCGGATGACGGCGGCACGCACACGATCGAGCTTCAATTGCCGCGTCATGCGGCATCGCAATCGGCGATGACTTCATCGAACGATGGGGTGCAGGTGCAGCGTACGCTGGCTGGTGATAGTGAATAATAGAAGCCCTCGCATTCTCGAAGCGATTCGAGAACGGCGGGGGTTTTTAATTGCATTACATCCAACAGTGAAAAGGTACTACGGCAGATTAGTACTATTCTCAGCTAATTCCGCTGACTACAATGAGCTCAATAGATTGTATCAATAATAAGGAGCCGGTTGTTATGGACACGTTCGTTCCGTTCTCCGCTGCCCATTGGGCTGCGCTCGCCGCTTGCGTTCTGCTGTGCATGGGCATCATCACGTTCCGTCGTCAGCTTCGCGTCGGCAGAAGAAGCCGTATTGCTGCAGCCGTCATCGCAGCTGTACTTGCTGGGCTCGAAACCGCACTTTATATTACGTATACGATGGATGGGGAATGGACCGTCTGGTCGCTGCCATTCGAGCTGTGCACGATGACGTTGTGGTTGTCTGTCATCATGCTGCTAACCCGCAATCGAATCCTATACAGCATCGTCGTCTATTTGGGCACGCTTGGTGCCTTGCAGGCGATGCTCACGCCGGATTTAGCGGAAGCATTTCCGCAGTTTCGATATTTTCATTTCTTCCTTGGACATATCGGCATCATTGCCGCTTCGGTCTACATGACCGCCGTTCTGCAGATGCGTCCAACGCTGCGTTCGCTGCCAATCGCTGTGTTGACGCTCCATCTTCTTGCAATTCCAGGTGCAATTGTAAATAGCGTAGCAGGGACCAATTATATGTTTCTGGCGCGCAAACCTGAAGGGGGCTCTATGCTTGATTGGCTGGGTCCTTGGCCGTGGTATTTGCTCGAGCTGGAGCCGATCGTATGGGCCATGTGTGCCATATTGTTAGGTATTGTGTCGCTAATCGATCGGATAGGGAAGAGGAGCAAACAAGCGAAATCAAGCGATTGAGGCTGTGCGGAACAGCCTGAGAAACATTAGAATTTTCTATGAAAACGTTGGCAGCCCGATAAGAGATGCTACAATGTTTGGCGTGAGAGACCGTTTACATGATTTTGTGTTAGACACCTGCCAAACATCGTACAAGAGGTAGTTCAAAAAGTCGTCCGACTTTTTGAACGCATACAACTAGACATCTTGGAGGGAACTATCGTGTTTAAAACAAAGTATGGATGGCTGTTGATCGGATTTATGATTGCATCATTATTATTGGTATTGGCGCCGCAGCCGCAGCAGGCGAAGGCTGCAACAAGCTATGTCGCGCTGTCGGTTGGAAGCACAGGCGATCAGGTTGCAGATCTGCAGGAGAGACTTCGGATGCTTGGCTATCTTTCCTCTGCTGCTGACGGCAAATTCGGTTCCGGAACGAAGCAGGCCGTTATGCGTTTTCAGAAAAATGCAGCCATCGTTCAGAACGGAGTTGCCGGTCCGACGACGCTGCATGCCCTACATAAAGTTACGGTGAGCCGTAAAAATCTCGCAATGCTGGCGCGTGTGGTATACTCAGAAGCAGGCGGCGAGCCCTTCAACGGGCAGATTGCCGTTGCGGCTGTTGTTCTCAATCGCGTCGATTCACCGGACTTCCCGGATACGATCGAGAAGGTTATTTTTGCGCCAGGCGCTTTTACAACAGTGGCGAACGGCCAATACTGGAAGCTGCCGAATGCTGAGGCATTCAAGGCAGCCATTCAAGCTGCGAAGGGAATCGACCCGTCTAACGGCGGATTGTACTTTAATAGTGCCCCAGCGGATAATGAATGGTTCCAATCGCGCACGAAGACGGCGTCGATTGGCGGCCATGTGTTCGTGAAATAATCGTTACGGTCGAAAGGTGGAAGCGACGAAGATGGCGGCTAATACGCAGGCAGGTGCAGCAAGTACAGTCATCGGGTTTATCGGAACAGGCATTATGGGTGCCAGCATGGCTGGCCACCTCTTGAAGAACGGCTATGAGGTTCATGTCTACAATCGCACGAAGGCGAGAGCGGAAGGGCTGCTTCAGCAAGGTGCGGTATGGCATGATCAGCCGAAGGAAGTTGCGAAACATGCGGATGTTGTCATTACGATTGTCGGCTATCCGAACGATGTGGAGCAAATTTATTTTGGAGCGGAAGGGCTGCTCGACAATGCGCGTGCCGGCGCTTACTTCCTCGACATGACGACTTCAAGTCCAACGTTAGCGAAGCGGATCTCACAAGAAGCGGCTGACAAAGGACTTCATGCGTTGGACGCGCCTGTCTCCGGCGGGGACGTCGGGGCAAGAGAAGCGAAGCTGTCGATCATGGTTGGCGGAGATGCGGAAGCATTCGACGCGGTGAAGCCGCTGCTTGACATTATGGGCGCAAACGTCGTGTACCAGGGTCCGGCAGGCTCTGGCCAATTCACGAAGATGTGCAATCAGATTACAATCGCTTCTAATATGATTGGCGTCAGCGAAGCGCTCGCGTATGCGAAGGCTGCGGGACTCGATCAGACGCAGGTGCTGAAGAGCATCAGCTCCGGCGCTGCCGGCAGCTGGTCGCTGTCGAACCTGGCGCCGCGCATGATTGCAGGCGACTTCGCGCCTGGATTCTATGTGAAGCATTTTGTGAAAGATATTCGAATTGCATTGGATTCTGCTGCCGAGATGGGGCTGGAGCTCCCTGGACTTAAGCTGGCACAGTCTCTCTATGAACAGCTTATCGAGCACGGCGGCGATAACGATGGAACGCAGGCATTGTACCGAATTATTGCAGGTGAGTAACGGTCTAAATTAAGGGAATGATAAGCCTCAGGCGACGAATAATCGCTTGGGGCTTTTTCTATATAAGAAACAAGCTATCGTGCTGAGATTGACTTTGCCTAAGATGAAACGCCTATGCGTGGCAGAAGTCAGCGGAAGCGGTTTCAAGTAATTTGGAATATTTTACGCTTTGATAATGCCGACTAATCCGATATACAATACTCAACAATGACGGCAAGATAGACAGAGGGGATGATTAGCAAGATGAGAACGAAATGGTCTACAGCAATTATTCTAGTGCTGCTTACGGCATTGATTACGGCATGCGGCAGCAGCTCGGACTCCACAAAGCCCAGCGATAACAGCGGGCAGCAGACGGAAACGTCGGCGCCGAAGGACGGCGGCAATCTCATTATCGGAGTCGGCGCGGATCCGGTTATCTTCAACCCGAACTACGCTGGCGATCGTGTCAGCCTGACAATCGACCAATCGCTGTACGCGCCGCTGTTCCAAGTGAATAACGGCAAGAAAACATACTACCTGGCTGACAGCCTGACAGCATCGGCAGACAGCATGACCTACACGCTGAAGCTGAAGAGCGGCCTCACTTGGCATGACGGTCAGCCGCTGACGGCTGACGACGTAGTGTTCACGATCAACAGCATTCTCGACGAGAAGCAGAACAGCATGTTCCGCGGCAATCTAATCATTGGCGGCAAGCCGATCGAAGCGAAGAAAGTCGACGATCTGACGGTTGAATTCAAAATGCCGCAAGCTGCGCCTGCGTTTGAAGCAACGCTCGTACAGCTGACGCCGATTCCGAAGCATATCTTCGAGAATGAAGCGAATATTGAGAAAAGCACGAAGAACAACACGCCAGTCGGCTCCGGTCCGTTCAAATTCAAAGAATACAAAACGGGCGAATACGTGACGCTTGAGCGTTTCGATAACTATTTTGGCGGCAAGCCGCATCTGGATACGGTCACGTACCGCATCGCGAAAGATACGAACGCAGCGAACCTGGCTCTGCAGAATGGCGAGCTGAACATTAACTATGTAACGCCGCAGGACGCAGCGACGATTACGGCAACGAAAAACTTTGACCTCGTGCCATACAGCGAAGGCCGTCTGTCTTACATCCTTATTAATGAGAAGAGCGACCTAGGCGTATTGGACCGCAAAGAAGTGCGTCAAGCGATCGGCTACGCCTTGAACCGCGAAGAGCTGATTACGGCAGCTTACCTGTCGCCTGAATATGCGGATCCTGCTCATTCGTTCCTGACGCCGGATACGCTGTTCCACACGAATGATGTTGCAACGTTCGATAACGACGCAGCCAAAGCGAAAGAGCTGTTCCAGCAAGCCGGCGTCAAGAAGCTGCGTTTCGTCGTGAAGAGCGGCGACAAGACGCAGGAATCGATCGGCCTGTATGTGCAGCAGAAGCTGAAGGAAGTCGGCGTTGACGTAGAGATTCAAAGCATCGACGCATCCGCATTGAACAGCAAAGTGTATGGCGGTACGGCTACGGACTTCGATTTGACGGTCGCAGGCTACATCATGGGCTTCGATCCGGATGCCTATTCGATTCTGTTCACGACGGACAATTCGTCCAACTACTCGCACTACACGAACAAGCAAGTAGACGAGCTGTTCCAGAAAGGCGCGGGCGAAGCGGACGCAGCCAAACGCGGCGAGCTGTACAAGCAAGCGCAGCAGCTGGTTGCAGAAGATGCAGCGATTTACCCGATCGCATACACCAAGACGATCGTAGCCGTGGACAAGCGTTACGGCGGTATCGAAGAAGCGGTTCTTAAACCGGTCGTGATCTTCGAAGATCTGTCCAAAATTTATTTGAAATAATGAACGGAAACCGAACTTGTGAACACGAATTTATACGAGAAAAATAAGCTGGCTGATCGGCGATAAGCTGGTTTCCAGCTTATTTTTTTGCTAAATAAGAGGCAGGGGAACAAACGAATGAGACAATTAATCGTCAAGCGGCTGGCACAAACGATTCCGATGCTTTTCTTTGTGTCGATCGTCTGCTTCGCTATGATCAAGCTTGCGCCGGGAGACCCTGTAATGTCGTTCGTAACGCCGAATATGCATGCGGAAGATATCGAACGGATTCGGCACAGCCTCGGTCTGGATCAGCCTGCTTATGTCCAGTATGTGCAGTGGCTGAAGCAGCTGCTGTCCGGCAACCTCGGCTACTCGTTGATCAATCATCAGCCTGTGCTAGATCAAATTATAGACCGTCTGCCGGCAACGGCAGGCTTGATGGCTTGCGCAATTGGACTTGCCGTCATACTCGCCATTCCGCTCGGCTTGGTCGCAGGCGCGAATCGCAATCGTTGGCCGGACAAGCTCATCAACCTGATTACATATGTCGGGATTTCGGTGCCGCTGTTCTGGCTTGCCATTCTTCTTATCTATTTGTTCGCGATCAAGCTGCACTGGCTGCCAAGCATGGGGATGCGGACGATTGGCATGAATTCGGCTGCTGATGTGCTGAAGCATGGCATTCTGCCTTGTTCTGTACTAGCGTTCGGGTTTCTGGCGGTTTATGTGCGCTACATTCGTTCCAGCACGATCGGACAGCTGCGCGAAGAATATGTTCTTATTCAAAAAGCGTTCGGTTCGAGCCGTTATACGATCCTGTTCCGCCATGTACTCAAGCATGTGCTGCTGCCGATCATTACGCTGCTCGGCATGTCGATGGGCGATCTGGTGACAGGCGCCATCGTGACGGAAACGGTATTCACGTGGCCGGGCATTGGATCGCTCGGGATGACGGCAGTCCGCGGAATGGACTATCCCGTGCTGATGGGCATTACGCTCTTCTCGTCCGTGCTGCTTATTCTAGGCAATCTGCTCGCGGATATCTTATACAGCTTCGCTGATCCGCGCATTAAAACGATGAGGTGACGATATGAATCGCAGCAAATGGCGTAATTTGAAACGCGAGCTATGGAGCAGCAAGCTGGGCGTTGCCGCGGTCATTCTTCTAAGCCTATTCACGCTTGGCGCTGTATTCGCTTTCCTAGCGCCAAGCGATCCTAACGTGATGAATGTGACAGAGCGGCTGCAGCATCCGAATGGTTCGCATTGGTTCGGCACAGACGATTATGGCCGCGATTACTTCGCAAGAGCGCTGTATGGCGGGCGCGTCTCGCTGCTCGTCGGCTTCGCTTCCATGATTCTGGCCACTGGAATCGGTACGTGCATCGGCGTGCTCAGCGGTTATTTCGGCGGGAGGCTGGACAATTTGCTTATGCGTCTGCTCGAAATTTTCTTATCGATTCCATCATTCTTGGTACTGCTGCTGCTTAGCGTCTATTTGAAGCCGAGCGTCGGCAACATTATTATCATTATCGCTTTCCTCATGTGGATGAATATCGCGCGGGTGGTCCGTGCTGAGACCATGACATTGAAGGAACGGGAATATGTGCTGTATGCGAAGGCGTCGGGTCAAGGCGCTTGGGGCATGATCTGGAAGCATATCGTACCGAATCTGGTGCCGGTCATTATTGTAGGGGCAACAAATAATGTGGCGTCTGCCATCATGATGGAATCATCGCTCAGCTTCCTCGGCTTCGGCGTACAGCCGCCGAATGCGACATGGGGCAGCATGCTGAACAACGCGCAGGGCTTTATAGCGCAGGCGCCGTATTTGGCGATTTTCCCAGGGGTGCTCATCCTGCTGACGGTGCTCAGTTTCAACGTGCTTGGCGATATTTTGCGCGTCGGACTGGAGCCTAGGCTGACGAAACGGTAATTAGCGCATGCGGGAGTGATTAAGGCATGAAGGAGTGAAGCAGCAATGACGGAACGTCTGCTGACGGTTGAACAATTACATGTATCGTTCCATACCCGCGATGGAGATAACCACGCCGTGCGTGGCGTCAGCCTGCATATTGATGCGGGCGAGACGCTTGGCATCGTCGGCGAGTCCGGCAGCGGCAAGAGCGTGACAGCCAAAGCGATAATGGCGCTAATCGAGCCGCCGGGGGAGATTGTGAGCGGTACGATCGAATATAAGGGCAAGAAGCTGACAGAGCTGTCGGAGAAAGAGTGGCGGAAGCTGCGCGGCAATGAGATTGCGATGGTATTCCAAGACCCGATGACCGCGATGAACCCCGTGAAGCGGATCGGATCGCAAATGATCGAGATTCTTCGCCGGCATCGCGGCCTTAGCAAGGTAGAAGCGAAGCGGGAAGCGGTCGAGCTGCTGCGGCAAGTCGGCATCACGGAGCCGGGGCGCCGTCTAAGCCAATATCCGCATGAATTCAGCGGCGGCATGCGTCAGCGCGTCATGATTGCGATGGCGTTGTCCTGCAAGCCGGGACTGCTTATTGCGGACGAGCCGACGACGGCGCTTGATGTAACGATACAAGCGCAAATCTTGGATCTGTTGAAAGAGCTGAAGGAGAAGTCGGACACGGCGATCGCCCTCATTACGCATGACCTTGGCGTTGTCGCGCAAGTGTGCACACGCGTTGTCGTTATGTACGGAGGCATGATTATGGAATCCGGTTCGGTGGACGATATCTTCTATCGCCCTCAGCATCCGTATACGCAAGGGCTGCTGCGATCCGTACCGAAGCGCGCGGGCGAGCGGGAACGGCTTGTGCCGATCGAAGGGACGCCGCCTGATCTGCTCAATCCTCCGCCTGGCTGCCCGTTCATGGCCCGATGTCCGCATGCGATGAGCAAATGCGCGGAGCTGCCGCCGATCTATACGCTTGCACCGGGGCATCGCTCCATGTGCTGGCTCGCAGATGAGGAGGCGAAGACGCAATGAGCACGTCGCTGACGAAGCAAGAACTGCTGGTGGACGTTCAAGATTTGAAGAAGCATTTTGTGAAAAGCAAAGATATGTGGGGGCGGCCTGCCGAAGTGCTGAAAGCCGTCGACGGCGTCAGCTTCCAGATCCGCAAAGGCGAAACGTTTGGCCTTGTCGGCGAATCCGGCAGCGGCAAGTCGACCGTTGGCCGCTGTCTGCTGCGGCTGTACGATTATACGGCTGGCGAGGTGCTTTATGACGGGCAGCCGTTGTCCAAGCTAGGGGATAAGCCGCTGAAGCCGTTTCGGAGACGGATTCAGTCGATTTTCCAAGATCCGTATTCCTCGCTCAATCCGGGCATGACCGTGCTCGATTTAATCGGCGAGCCGATGGACATTCATGGCATCGGCAGGGGAGCAGAAAGGACGGAGGCGGTTGCGGCGCTGTTGGAGCGCGTTGGACTGAAACGAGAGCATCTGTATCGTTATCCGCATGAATTCAGCGGCGGGCAGCGTCAGCGCATCTCGATTGCACGCGCGTTGTCCGTGCGTCCAGAGTTCGTCGTGTGCGATGAGCCGATCTCGGCGCTGGACGTTTCAGTACAGGCACAAGTCGTCAATATGCTCGAAGACTTGCAGCAGGAGTTCGGTCTGACTTATTTGTTCATCGCACATGACCTGTCGATGGTGCGGCATATTTCGGATCGAATCGGCGTCATGTACCGCGGTCGACTGGTAGAGGTGGCCGACAGCGACGAGCTGTACGACAATCCGCTGCATCCGTACACCAAGGCGCTGCTGTCGTCGATCCCGATCCCGGATCCGAATGCCCGCGTGGAACGGCTTGTATGGAGGCCTACCGATACAGAGCTTGGGACGGAACTTCGGGAAGTAAGTCCGGAGCATTGGGCTGCGATATAACAATTGACAAGATTGCTTGGAGCTATAGGCTGCAAGCAGTCTTATTTTAGAAGGGGGAGAGAATATGAGTGGCAATGCAAATGTAAATGCTGAAGATCGTGTACTACTATCGCAATGGGAGGCGCTATTGTTGGAGTCACTGCGCTCCCAAGGCTGGTCGAACGAGCGTCTTCTGAAGGATGTTCGCGAAGGCGAACTTCCGGTCGATACGAGCATCTATGAATTCAAATATGAAGAGCTTCGCGCGTTCGCAGAAGCGGAGCCTGCAACGTTCGAGCTTGCTGTAACCGAAGGGTATCGGATCAAATACAATACGCTTCGCGGCATTCGCAGCTGGATCGCTGTCGCGTACGGTCTTGAGCCAGAGCTGACGTTCGAGGCTGGCTCGGAGTCGGTAACGGCGGCGCTTACGCCGGAACAGCACGAGCGTCTCGTATCGGTGCTGTCGCTGGGCTGGAACGTGGCGGAAGCATCGAAGGATGCAGACGGTTTGACGAATTTGTATCGGGTCGAACCGACTCGGCAGCATGATATGTAACAAATAAAAGAGCCATCCCTTAAGCATCTTTCGATGACTTGTAGGGATGGCTTTTGTGGTATACCTTGCAGCATTAGGCTTTAACCTTTGACCGCGCCGGCCGTGAGGCCGCTGACGATATATTTCTGACCGAGCAAATAAAGAATGAGGACCGGAATCGACGTCATGACGAGATCGGCAAAGATCAAGTTCCAGTCGCGGCTGTATTTGCCGTAGAAGTTGTAGATGGAAAGCGGCATCGTCCACGTCTTGCTGTCCGTAAGGAAGTAGAGCGGAATCGTGATGTCGTTCCATACCGACATGAATACCATGATCGCAACCGTTGCGTTAACCGGAACGATGAGCGGCGTAATGATGCGGAAGAACACGCCCAGCAGGCTTGCGCCTTCGAGGAATGCAACCTCGTCCAACGCTTTCGGCACGGATTTGATAAATCCGCTGTACAGGAAAATACTGAATGCCGTATTCAAGGAAGCGTAAATGAGAATAACGCTCGTTACGCTGCCGTAAAAGCCGAGCCATTGCACGACGCGGATCGTCGTGATCGTGGACATCGGAGCGATAAGGCCCATGAAGAAGAACAGGTACAGGAAACTCGAGAACTTGCTCTCGCGGCGCGCCAGAATAAAAGCGGCTGCGGAAGACGTGAAGATGTTCAAGATAGCGGATACGCCGGTAATGACGATACCGTTCAGGAACGCGCGGGCAAGGCCGCCTTCCTTGAATACGGTCACATAGTTGGAGAACATCCATTTGTCCGGGAAGCGGATCTGGAATTTGGACACCTCTGCGCTTGTCATGAAGGAGCCGAAGATCATAAGCAGCAGCGGTATGATAATGCCCAGACATGCAATAAGCAGCACGATTTCTACGATGTAGTTGCGTAGCGCCAGTTTGCGGGAAAAGCTCATTATTCGGTAACCTCCTTACGACGCATGAAGATCAGCAGCGGAATGGCAATCAGGGTGACGATAATGAACAACAGCGTGTTGATCGCCGTGCCAAGGCCCCAGTTGCCTTCGCCGAACGCGCGGAGAATGATCGTGCCGACAACCTGCGAGGAGTTGCCCGGTCCGCCGCTCGTCAGAACGAATACTTCGGAGAATACCTTCAAACCGCCGATAAGCGTAAGCATCAAGTTAATGTTAAGCGCAGGCAGCAACAGCGGTACCGTAATGTTCGTAAAGCTTTTCCATGCGCCGGCGCCGTCGATCATTGCCGCTTCATAATAATCCTTGGAGATGGACTGCAAGCCCGCCAAATAAATCGCCATTTGGAAACCGGCCGACTGCCAGATGGCCACCAATGCAACCGTCCAGATCACGAGATCCGGGTTCGTAAGCCAAGCTTGGCTCAGGAAGTGAAGACCAATGGAGTCAAAGAACTTGTTGACCATGCCTTCCGTCCGAAGCATCGGCGTGAAGATAATGGAAATAACGAGTACGCTCAGAATAGAAGGCGAATAGAAAATAGCGCGCAAGAAATTGCGGGTTTTCAGCCGCATATTTAAAGCGATGGCCAGCAAGAGGCCGATCACGTTTTTTCCGACAACGGTCGCTATCGCAAAAATAAGCGTGTTTTTCATTGCAAGGAGCAAGGTATCGTCCGTAAAGATTTTGTGGAAGTTATCGAAGCCGATAAACTTGACGCCGATACGGTCCAAGCGCCAGTCCGTAAAGGAATAAAATAAGCCGATAATAGCCGGTGCAACAAAAAATATCGTATAAATAAGTAGCGCTGGCCAAACGAGGTAATAGCCATACATGCTCTTGGAGCGTTTTATCATCTTCCATCCCACCAAGACTGTGTATTTTATCTTTCTATCTGATGCTTGTTAATAGAGGCGGCCGCCTTGGGAACAGCGGCCGCGGTCTTTCGTTTATTACGGATTCGTTGTCGCTGCAGCTTAGAATCCTGCTTCGCCTTTGTCTTTCATCAGTTCGGCGAATTTGTCGCCCCAAGTTTGGAGCACTTTCTCGGACGTTTTGCTGCCTGTGAACTGGTCTTGCAGGCTTCTGTACAGCTCGCTGCGGTCAACCAGCATGTAAGCGTCCATCGTCATAGCCGTTTTCTTAGGCGTGATGTAGTTGTCCAGAATTTCTTGTTTGTAATCCGGAAGCTCAGGCGTCGTTACGTCGCTGAAGTTAGAAACGTAGCCTTGCGCGTCCACGATTTTTTGTGCAACTTCTTTTTGCGCAATGAAGTTCAGGAACTGTTCTGCTTCTGCTTTGTGTTTAGCTTGTTTAGGAACGAACAGCTGGCCGCCAAGCGGACTTGCGCCAAGGTACGCGTCGCCTTTGTTGTCCGTAGGGTAAGCGAACAGGCCAAGGTTCATGTTAGGATCCTGTTGTTCAACGGATTCGATCAGCCAGTCGCCCATGAACATCATTGCAACCTTCTTGTCGAGGAAGTTGCCCGCTGCCATGTCATAGCTGTCGCTGAGTACGTCCGTATTGGTGTAGCCTTTTTTGTAAAGATCGTATTGTTGGTCGAGGATCGTTTGGAACGCTGGAACATCCGTCCATTTTTTCTTGTTTGCGTTCAGATCTTCGAACAGGGTAGGTTCATTTTTAGACACATATTCACCGAATGCGGCGCCAGGCATTACGTTAGCTGCCCAGTTGTCTTTGAAAGGCATAAAGATTGGCGTGTAGCCTGCCGCTTTGATTTTCTCGCAAGCTGCCAGGAACTCGTCGTATGTTTTCGGAACATCTAGGCCAAGCTCTTTGAAGATGTCTTTGTTGTATACGACGCCTTGCATGCCGGTATCTTGGCTGACATGGAAGCTGTATACATGGCCGTATGCGGACAACACGTCTTTGTTCAGAAGGCGGCTGACCCAAGGCTGGTCGTCCAGAATTTCGAAGTTGCGCTCAAGGTTAAGGTCTGTCGTAGCGCTCGCCAGGTTGTATTGCAGAATGTCCGGCGTTTCGTTAACCGCAAGCTTTGTTTGCAGAACCGTAGACGTTTGTTCCGCGGGAAGCAGCTGCAGGTTAACTTTGATGTTGGTTTGTTTTTCAAACTCGTCCAGCAGGTCTTGTTGTACGAATGCGGAGTCCTGCGAGCTCTTGGACAATGCCAGCTCGATCGTGACTTTTTTACCGCCACCGCTAGTGCTGCTGCTATCGCCGCTTTCCGAATTGGAGCTATCGTTGCCGCATGCTGCCAGCGTTAAGGCAAATACGGCTGCGAGTGCGCCGATGGATAGTTTACGTGCTTTTTGCTTCATGTTGTTCTCCCCTCTTGTTACCCTTTGTTGTATGTTCGACTGAATCCGTTTACAATCCAATTGTAGATTTTTATCACCATGAGGTACATGTTTGACCTTTACCTTTGATGTGTAAAATTCTGAACTAACATAGGATCGGAGGACTATCGTCCCTTGAAAGGCTTCATGAAAAAAACAAACTTTGTTCCTACGCAGGCCAGCCTTCAAACGAAAGTATTCCTTATGTTTTTGATTTTGTTATTGTTTGTGCTGTGCTGCTTTCTAGCCTACGTGAATTGGCAGGTCATCGGGCCGCTGAAGGAAACCAACAAAAACGAAAAGCTGCTCACGGCAGCCAAAATCAGCAGACAGCTGGACCAATATATCAAAAATCAGAACCAGCTTTCTCAGCGCGTATTGTCTAACCAGCAAATTCCCGCAGCCTTAACGAGAGGTTATCGTTCGACGGATTCTGCGGAAGCCCTTCGCCAGAACCGTATCCTGAAAGAGATGATGTTCGAAGCGATCGGACCAAGCGTGGACATCCGTGATATGATCATTTATGATCTCGACGGCCGAGCAGTCGCTTCCTATATCGGCTACTCGACGAATCCGTCGATTCTTGAACCCAGCCTCAAAGACCAGCTGGACAATAACGAATATATTTTATATAGACAGCCTAACGGCATTTCGGCATTCGATAGAGCCATTATCAATCAGAATGGCCAGATCTACGGGTACCTATCCATTCAGCTGGACCAGTCCGAACTGGAGCTTACGACGGAAGATGTAGCAGTCGGGGACGTATACGTGTTGGATCCGAATCGCGAGATCATATCCAGTTCCATTAATGCCAGAGAGGAATCGGAATTATCTTTTCTACAGAAGCAGAACGAAGATAGCAACGGCATGTATCTGGACGGTGATTCCAATTACATTGCTTATGACACGTCGGACAATACGGGCTGGACGACCTATGTCGTTACGCCTAAGCAAGCTGTCCTAGGGTCGGTTAATTCCGTGCAATATTTGTCTATATTGCTCATTACGCTGCTGATGTTGTTCTCTTCCGTTTATATATATTTCAGCACGCGCAACCTGCTGTTGCCGATTCGAAAGCTGCGGAATCAAATATCCCGGATCAGCTACAGCAATCTGAACGTCAAAGTGGACAACCAGTCGCACAATAACGAGCTGATGGCTTTAAGCGATTCGTTCCAGGAGCTGCTCAGTCGACTCCAGCAGTCGATCGAAAGCGAGAAGCTTGCGCTTCAGGAAGAAATGAAGGCGAGAAATTCAGCTTTGCAAGCGCAGATTGCGCCGCATTTTATCCATAACGTGTTATACCTGATCAGCATTGCGGCACAAGAGGGCAAGAACAAAGCGGTATCGGATATGTGCAAGCATCTGTCCGATTCGCTGCGTTATATCGTTTCGTCTCCGTACCAGCATGTCAGCTTAGCGGAAGAACTGGCGCATACCCGGAATTACTTGTCGCTCGTCCAGCAAAACTATGAGAACGATCTCGAATGGGAAATCATTGCGGACGATGCCGCGAACCTCGTTCAACTCCCGAGGCTCGTCATCCAGCCGTTTGTCGAGAACTGCATCGAGCACGCTTTCGACAATACCGATCCGCCTTGGCGCATTCAAATTCGGGTGCAGCTATATAACGGCATCTGGGCGATCGAAATCAGCGACAACGGCGAAGGCATCGCCCCGGACAAAATCAACGAAATCATGGATAATATATCGAATTCCGAGGCCAGGGAGCATGAGCTTCATATGCCTTCAAGCTTCGGGAACATGGGCGTCGTCAACACGGTCAACCGATTGAAATTAATGTACCGGAACCGGCTGTTCTTCAATTTGTACAATAATGCTGGAGAGGACAAAGGAGCTACCGTGCAAATTATCGCCTCGCTCACTGAAGATTTCTACTAAGAGGTGCATGAACTGAAGGGAGAGAGGGTATGTATACCGCCTTGATCGCCGAAGACAGCAAGCCGATATTGCGCAACATCAAGGCGCTGCTCGAGTCGGCGGACCTACCGATACAGATTGCCGCGACCGCCTATAATGGCGAAGATGCGCTTGCCTATATCAAACAACATCCCGTAGATATTCTGCTTACCGATATCCGGATGCCGAAGTTGGACGGGCTTGGGCTCATCGAGCAAGCCAAACAGCTGTATCCAGGCCTGAAGGTCGTCCTGATCAGCAGTTACAGCGATTTCGAATATACGCGCAAAGCGATAAATTTGCAGGTGTTCGATTATTTGCTTAAGCCTGTCGAACGGCAGCAGCTGCTGGACGTGATGGCGCGTGTGATCGATTCGCTCGCGGAGCGGCGTGAAGTCGACTTGGAGCCATTGAAAGGAATGGTTGCTCCGCGCTTCCTGGCCGGTTTGCGGCTTAGTCCCGAGTTTGTCGAACAGCCTGTTTCAATGTTTCTGATGAGCAGACAGCCTTTCGTACCGGATACGGGGAATTGGCGTACCGAAAAGCTGCAATCCGAGATTCAAGAGATATGTAAGCCGCATGGCTGCTGGCTGTTCCCTGCCAAAGATCCCGACCGTTATATCGTGATCGTGCAATCGGCCGTCCGAGAACGCGTCGATTCGACCGTTGCGTGGATGGAAGCCGTCGAACAACGATTGCTAGGGCTTGGAATTACTATCGCAATGGCCGGCAGCTTCCAAGCCGCCGATCCGGGACAGTTTCAATCGCATTATGACAGGTTGAAGCACTTGCTGAATGAAGAGGTGCTTCTTGATAAGACCGTCCTGCTCGATACAAACTATCGCATTCCCGAGCAGCAGCGGAATGAAGCGTTAATCAAACCGTTTATAGATATGATCGAACAACGCCAACCTCAGCCGTTTCACATGAAGCTTGGCGAGCAGCTGCGGCAATCGTACAGCGAACATGCGAGGTACATTGACCTGGAACGGCTAGTCGCAGCCATAGCCGATGCGTTCGTCCACAACCTGCCGGACAACGGTCCGGAAGAACGTCTCGCTGCCGCAGCGGCAGTGAAGGAGATGCTGCAATCGGATAGCTACTCTTCGTTCTGCGAGAAGTTATTAGAATGGTGCGCGAGAAACTTCGAGCTGCTCCATTCGCGCAACCGGAAAAGCGGAGAAGAGCTGTTCGAGCAAATGGACAGCTTTGTGAAGCTGCACAAATCTTCGCAGCTATCCATTAATGATCTGGCGGCCAAGTTCCATGTCAGCCCGTCTTACATCAGCCGCATCATTAAGCGATTTACGAATAAGACGTTCGTGCAATATTACATGGAGCTGAAAATCGCAGAAGCGTGCAAGCAGCTGCAGGCCAAGCCGGACCTTAAGATCAAGGAGTTGTCCGATGCGCTTTCCTTCAGCGATCAGCATTATTTCTCCCGCGTATTCAAAGATCATACGGGGCTCAGTCCAAGCGAATATAAAGAGAAGCATCGTCTTGCCGTAGAGGAGTAAGCGGCTGCCAAACAATTGAAACAGGTGTCCCTTTTGTCATCGCGTATGACCGTGGGACACCTCTTTTTTAAATTTATCGGCTCCTTAATAGACGGCTGCACCGCGAAGCGGAAACAGGGCAGCTCAGTTTCGTTTGATAAATGTTTGACCCATTCGTACATTATAGTGATCAATCTCATTGAGTCCAACCGCTGAATGCCCCATAATGGAAGTACAATGTGAGACTTAGTGACATGGAGGGATGATCATGCTGGATGTTGCGAATCCGCTGCCATGTGAGAAGGTTAGTTTGTCTGGTGTCATACTCGCTGGGGGACAAAGCCGACGAATGGGAGGCTCGCCTAAGGCGCTGCTCAAGGTACATCAAGAGACATTGATACAGCGGCAGATACGTATCTTGAAGCAGCTGTGTTCGGAAGTTATTCTAGTTACGAACGAACCGAAGACGTATCTCCCGATCGTTGATTCGGATGTACGAATTATTACCGATTATTATGCGGGACAAGGGCCATTGGCAGGCATGCATGCCGGTCTGTCGCTGGCGCGGTATGAGGATGTATGGATTGTCGGCTGCGATATGCCCTATCTGTCCGTACAAGCCGCAATGCTAATGGTTGGCCGCAAGCATGACCGAGGCAGCGATGCGGTTATCCCGTTCATCGAGGAGAAGCAGCATCCGCTGCATGGCATCTACGACAAACGGTGCGCGGATCCGATTGCGGCTATGCTGGATCGGGGACAGCGGCGAGTCAATGGTTTTCTCGATCAGATCGCCTATGAAACAGTTAACGCTTGGACATTCGAGCGATGGGGCATCGACACTCGATTCGTCTTCAACATGAATACGCCTCAAGAATATGAGCTGCTGCTGAGCATGGAAAACGAAACGGAAGAAGGTACTGGAGTTGGACACAGCCATCGATCGCATTCCGAATAAATATGATCGCCGAGCGATGACCGTCGAGCAAGCAAGAGCACTGCTTCTTGGCCGTGTTCAACCTGTTCAAGCTGTAGAAGTTGACCTTGTTGATGCTTTGGGCCGCAGATTGGCCGCATCGGTGCGAACGGAGGAACCGATCCCGCATTTTCGCCGATCCGGCATGGATGGGTATGCGGTGCGGACTTCTGATCTGGCGAATGTGCGTGCAGCAGCCCCTGCGGAGCTCGAAATAATCGAGCAAATTCCATGCGGCGTTGAACCGCAATACAAGATTGCAAAGGGTCAAGCGGCCCGCATTATGACAGGCGGAATGGTGCCGGAAGGCGCTGATGCTGTCATTATGCAAGAGATGACAGAGCTGCTGGAGAGCGAAGGCCGAAGCATCGTTCGCATTCAGAAAAAGGTTGCGCCCGGCACGAATGTAACGCCGATCGGCGAAGAGGCGGACGAAGGGACGCTTGTGCTCGAGGCGGGAGAGCGGATTGGCGCTGGCCATACGGCAATTCTTGCGTCGCTAGGTTATAGCCGGGTCTCTGTGTACCGCAGGCCCAAGGTAGCGGTATTGTCAACCGGCACGGAGCTGCTGCAGTTGTCGGATCCGCTTCAGATGGGCAAAATCCGCAACAGCAACGCATACATGCTGGCGGCTCAAATCATTGCGGCTGGCGGAACGCCTCAGCTGGTCGGTCAGATTCCAGACGATTACGCACGTGCTGAGCGGATGTTGTATGACCTGCTTGCGTCTGATGTTGATTTGATCGTGACGACAGGCGGCGTGTCCGTCGGCGATTATGACATTATGGCGGATTTCTTCCTTCGATGGGAAGGCAAAACGCTGTTTAACAAAATCGCGATGCGTCCAGGCAGTCCGACAACAGCGGGCTCCTGGCGCGACAAGCTTTTGTTTGGTCTATCCGGCAATCCGTCTGCCTGCTTCGTTGGCTTCGAGTTGTTCGTGCGGCCCGTTATCCAGCAGCTGCAAGGGGCTGTGTTCAATCCTGCAAAAACGGTGACATGCCGTCTCGCGGTCGATTACAAGAAGGTGAACGCTTATCCTCGCTACGTTCGCGGTTATTGGTACAGCGCTGAAGGCGAGCATTACGCTAAGCCTGTCGGTAGAGACAAATCGAGCGCGATCCTTTCATTGAAAGATGCGAATTGTCTGATTGTCATTCCTCCGACGAAGACGGGGCTCTCATCAGGTGAAATCGTGCAAATCATTCCGCTGGATGGAGCGATGTCTACATGACGAACATTATTCAGGTTGTCGGCTACAAGAACGCAGGCAAGACCACTTTGGTTGAAAATATGGTGCGTGCGCTAACAGAAGCGGGTTATGCGGTTGGCACCGTCAAGCATGACGGCCATCGGTTTGATATTGACCATGAAGGTACGGATACATGGAGGCATCGGGAGGCAGGTGCAAGCATGACCGCGATTACGTCTGCAAACCGGACCGTTATGATGGAAGAGAAGCCTGTTGAGCTCAGCGCTCTTGTTCAGCGGATGGCTACCATGGATATCGTAGTCGTCGAAGGCTTCAAGCAGGAAGCCTATCCGAAGATCGTCATCGTTCGAAGAGAAGCTGACAAGGAGTTGTTGGACAATCTGTCGCATATCGCAGCTGTCGTGACTTGGCTTCCGGACATTGCGTTTGAAGGGCCAATCTTCTCCATTAATCGCCCAGATGAACTGTTAGCTTGGTATACGCAACAGCTGCCCTCACCAAGATAGAAGGAGAGTACTTATCGATGGAGCCGAATCAATCATTCCCATCCGGACTGTCACAACCGGCAATTCGCGCACTTCTGAACGCGGGAATCAACAATCTCGAGCAAGTCGCAGCCGCATCGGAGACCGAGCTCAAACAGCTGCACGGCATGGGTCCCAAAGGAATCCGAATTCTTCGCGAAGCGCTAGAGGCGAAAGGTCTGTCTTTCCGCTGATCGTTTCTAATTACTGATGCTGGTTTGAATTAGCTTCACAGTATAATTACATCCTTATCCAAACGTAAAGCGCGTCCCGCAGGGACAATAGCGAGTACCTGCACGTATGACGCATCTGCCGAACAAGTGGGAAGACGCTCAACCGCATCTAGTCACGTACCACATAGAGCGTGTCCCACAGGGACGATAAGCGAGCGCACGATCCTACGTATCTAGATCAGTCCTGCAGGGGGTCCTGGGGGCCAGCCCCCGTGGGCCCTCCCCTACAAGGGGAGGGTTTGGGTGGGGTGGATCCCGAGACTTTGGGTTGGGTGTCATCTAAGGAGACATATCATGAATCTCTCGATAAGAAATCAATTATTAGAAGAGGCCGAGGAGAAGTACCGCAGCTTCTCCTCCTCCCTGATTCCGAATGTGGACAACATACTAGGCGTCCGAATTCCAACGCTGCGCAAGATTGCGGGGCAGCTCGCGAAAGGTGATTGGAAAGCCTACCTTGCGACGGCGAGCGACGAATATTTCGAAGAGATCATGTTGCAGGGGCTCGTCATTGGTTATGCGAAAGCGGACATTGAGGAGAAGCTGGAGGCGATTGCGCGCTTCATTCCGAAGATCAACAATTGGTCGGTTTGCGACAGCTTCTGCATAGGTCTCAAAATAACGCAAAAGCATAAGGAACGCGTCTGGTCGTTTATCCAGCCTTATCTGGCATCGGATCAGCCTTATGACATTCGCTTCGGCGTCGTTATGCTGCTTAACTATTATGCGGATGACGAGTATATGGACCGCGTGCTGCCGCTGCTCGATCGGATCAAACAGGACCACTATTATGTGAAGATGGCTGTCGCATGGGCGATTGCCACCTGCTTCACGAATGTTCCGGATCGGACGATGGCTTATCTTCGAGGCGACGAATGCACGCTCGATAATTGGACCTACAACAAGTCGCTGCAAAAAATAACCGAATCGCTTCGCATCGATGCGGAGACGAAGCAGTTGATCCGCAGCATGAAGCGCAAATAAGCGCATATTAATGACAGGCAATATGCATCAGTACGAGAAAAGAAGAGCCTCAGCGAGTTGACCGATTTCGGCCGACTGCTGAGGCTCTTCTAGTATGTCTATAGCTGCTGAATAAGTATGCCGCCGACTGCACCGGCTCCAATGATGACCCAAATAGGCGGCTTCCAGTACGTCAGCATCGTGAACAGTATCGCAGCTAGTACAAATTCCCGTGCTCCGGCAATGGCGGTTACCCAGATTGGATCGTAGAAGGCTGCCAGCAGGATGCCGACGACCGCTGCGTTGATTCCGACGATGGCACCTCTGAAATGTGTGTTGTGCAGCAAGGCATGCCAGAACGGCAGCGCCCCAACAACGAGCAGATAGGCAGGCAGGAAGATCGCAATCGTTGCGATCACTGCACCTAATACACCGCTATCGACGGCGCCGAGATAGGAAGCGAAAGTAAACAGCGGCCCCGGTACAGCTTGAGCCGCTCCGTAACCAGCCAAGAAGTCGTTGCTGCTAATCCAGCCGGTAGGCACAACCTCCCGCTCAAGCAATGGCAGCACCACATGTCCGCCGCCGAATACAAGAGAGCCGGAACGGTAGAAGCTGTCTACGAGCGCAGCCCAATGATTAGACGTCAACTCTCGAATGATCGGCAATCCAGCCAGCAGCAGCGCGAATAGGACAAGGCATACGATGCCTGTCTGCCGACTGATTGGCATTGGCAACGGCGGAGGGGCTGCAGCTTCGCCGTCTCGGAACAGCAGCCAGCCGATCAGGGCTGCGCCAGCGATCGCTAGAAGCTGGCTGCCTGCGGCTGGCCATAGCAGTGTGAGAGCGGCCGCCACAGCCGCGATGGTTGCGCGGCTCCGATCGGGCGCCAGCTTGACGCCCATGCTATGTATGGCTTGCGCGACGATTGCGACCGCAACGATTTTCAACCCATGAATCCAGCCATAGCTGTCAATCGGCAGTTCATGCAACAGCAGGGCGAACAGAATGAGCGCGAGAGCGGAAGGGAGCGTAAATCCGATCCAAGCGGCAATCCCGCCTAACAGTCCCGCTCGCATCGTTCCGATGCCTATCCCGACTTGGCTGCTGGCAGGGCCGGGAAGCAGCTGACAGAGCGCTACGAGATCGGCATAGCTGCGCTCATCGAGCCATTGTCTGCGTTTAATATACTCCGAGTGAAAATAGCCTAGATGGGCGATGGGTCCGCCGAACGAGGTAAGGCCAAGCTTGAACGATACTCGGAAGATTTCGAAGACGGAACTTCTCGTCTTCTCCTTATTGACGGGTAGGGTAACGACTGGCAGCATACGAGGTACAGCCTCCATCTCATCTATAATGATTAAAGTTTCCTTCAACGGCGCCTAACTAGAAGAAGATTCATTATGGTTCGAACCCTTGTTGACTGACGAACAATTCATCCTCGTGAAAATATAGCTTCATCCGCTCCTGCATCAACTCCAACGCCTGTGCTCCGTACCAATGCTCCAGCCCGTTCGGTTTGTACAACGCCTCAATGCCAAGTCGGCGCGTTCGTTTGCCTCCGCTGCCGTCTCCTAACTCGTAATTATCAAGGACGACGCGATCGACCAGCTCTCGAAGGACGGCTGGGAAGGTGTCGCTGCTTGGGAGAATCGGCGCAACAGCGGCCTGAGTCGCGATGCCCGCGGCGGCCAGCTCGCGCAGCGCCCGAAGACGCGCCTGTATAGGCGGCGCTTCTGGCGAGAACAGCTTGCGCATATCGTCGAGGTCGGTTTCGACCGTCATGCTGACGCGCACCTTGCGGCCAAGCTGCTGCAACAGATCGATATCTCGCGTAACAAGCGGACTGCGGGTCTGCACAAGCAGGAAATCGGGCGAATCAGCAGCCATGACCTCCAGCAGCGAGCGCGTGACCTGTTCTTTGTATTCGATGGGCTGGTACGGGTCGGTGCTGGAGGACATGAATATCGTTACAGGCCCCTTTGCTTTCGCCCGTCGAAGCTCACGCTGCAGCAAAGCCGCCGCCCCTTGCTTCACATCCACCCATGTGCCCCAATCCGATTGACGGAAAACCGACACCGGCATTTGCCTGACATAGCAATAAGAGCAGCCGAAGGCACAGCCCGTATACGGATTGAGGGAATGCGTATAGCCGGACAAGAAGCCTGTCCCTTTGTTCAGCAGCGATCGAGGCGTTGAATATTGGATGGATTTCACCGATTATGCTCACCTTATTCTTGAGAATTTGTGCCGTTGGTCATATAGAAGGAGACTCCAATAGATGGTAATAGGGTCAGCAGCCTTCATCAATTGATGCCTCCAATACACGATTTTGTGAAATAAACGAAATAGGCAGTTCAGGAATATGTTACTACATGATGTGGCGGATGCCTAATGTGTTTATTGTATATTTTCGCCCATACAAGACCTATGCACGCCCAATCTGCAACGAACAACCCCGAAAAAACGCAAGTTTTCCGAATAGTGTGATAGGTCTTGCTGTTCTCCCGCGAGAAGTGTATATTTGTACAATAATTGAGCACGGAATAGTCGGTTCGACGTTTTGCGTCTTACAAGCATACGAAGAATAGGAGGCGGTACGAATGACAGAGGCGAAAAAAGAGGTCCGTCGGGCCTATATCCATGATGCAGAGGATTTGGCTCGGCTCAACGAGGTGTTTAACGGGGTCGTGCTTACGCCGGAGGAAGTGCGCGACAGTCTGCTTCGTTCGAACGAGCTTGTTGCGATCGCACTGCTTAACGGCCATGCTGTCGGCTACGCATGCGCGCAATACTTCGAATCGTTCTGCTATCGCGAGAAGCACGGTTATCTGACGGAAATGTTCGTCGAGGAGTCCGCGAGAGGACGCGGCCTAGCGACGATGCTTATGGCTCATATAGAAGAGGAGCTTCGTTCAAGAGGCGTATCCGAAGTCAGCGTACTGACCGGTGCGGAAAATGAAATCGCGATCCGAGCATACGAGCGATTCCAGTATGTCCGTCAAGCCAATGCCGTATTGCAGAAGAGCTTGCCCGATAAGTCATCTGAACCGAGCGTATAAGGAGAACGAATGGATACGAGCTGCTGCTTAATGGAAGCTGATGAACCTCTACCTCGATCTACCGCTATTGCCGTTTGTACAGTTGGAAACTCGTTCTGAATAAGGTGAGCATGATGTGCTTCCGAACAGAACGACACGAATTCCACAGTACAGGCGGCAATATTTTTTTGGACTGTAAGAGAACGCTTTGACTGCTCCTGATATTTCCATGCGACTGGGAATATGATACATTTAATGAACGATGAAACAGCAAGAAAGCTAGTTACATAGAATGAGATTGCTAGAGGGGGGAGCCTATGCCGCATTTGATCGGTGATGCAATTATGCTTCGAGAATATCGCAGAGAAGACTTGGTGGAGATGCGGGAATGGTGCAATGACCCTGAGATCACGCAATACTTGTCCGACGCTTTCTTATATCCGCATACGCTCAATGCGACCGAAACGTATTTGAACACGATGCTGGACAGCTCCTCGGAGTCCAAAGGTTTCGTTATCGCGGACCGACAGACCGAGCTCTATATTGGTCAGATAGACCTGTTCCGCATCGACTGGAAGAATCGGTGCGCGGAGATGGGCATGGTGATTGGCAGCGTTGAGCTGCACAATCAAGGCATCGGATCAGCGGCCATTCGGCTGCTGCAGCAGTTTGTTTTCGAGGAATTGAATTTGAATCGGCTCCAGCTTGAAGTACATGATTTTAATGCGAAGGCGATTCGATGCTATACAAAGTGCGGCTTTCGTGAAGAAGGCCGGCTGCGAAACAAACATTTTTCGCGCGGCAAGTATTCGGATATCGTCTGTATGGCGATTTTGCAGGAGGAGTACTTGTCTGCGCGGTCGGGCGTATAGATAGGGGAGAGAGGGCGGCATATCGATGATTCAGATAAGCGCGACGAAGTGGCATTGCTCGACGGAGCGTCTGGAACAGCTTATCGCTCAAGAACAATCGGTTCAATTGGAGCCGATGGCATCAGGGCTTGAAGCGGAGGTGACGAAACTTCTGCTGGCGCAGGAAGCCTATGTGTGGAAAGTGTGGAACGGAGATTCCAAGCCAGATATCAATCGGCAGTATCGTTTGCTTCAAGCGCTCATCGGCAGCGGCGTGCAAGTATCGGAACCGATTGGATGGGGGATCGATCCCGGCGGCAACGCCGTTCTTGTGACAAGCCATGATGGGCTGCCGCCTAAGAAGCTGGATGACGAGATGCTGGCAGAGCTGGCCGTACAGCTGGCAGAATTGCATCGGATGCGCCTTGATGGCATCGCGCCTGAGCTGCTCCCTACTTTTGATTTTGTGCCTTATTTCTTTCCTAACATAGCCATGCACAGCGATCTCCATGAACGGCTGCTTCAGATCATTGACCGTGTCCAGTACCGGTATGAGCATCTCATTCATGGCGACTATAATTCGGGCAATGTGGTGTTCAGCGACGGCAGATGTACGATCATTGATTGGACGAATGGTCAGATGGGCGATCCACGGTATGACTTTGCATGGGCTTATGCATTGCTGCGAATCTATGCGAGCGATAAGCACGCAGCTGTTTTCCGCAGTGCCTATGTGGCGATCATGCCGCTCTCGTTAGTGGAAGAACAGGCGTTTGAAGCGATCGCAGTCATTCGCTGGCTGCTGCTTAATCGACTGGTCGGATTGCTCCGACAAACGACAACGAAGAGCAAAGCGCAACAAATAATGGCTGGCAATCCGAATTTGGCTGGGCTATCTCTGTAGCAGCAAGGCGATTTCAGCATCGAAGACGACGTCAGAACGACCTCGTCTTTTTTCATCTCATCATATGGCGCGCGTGTGAAGCAGGAGGGAGCTTATCCGATTATGGGATCGAGAATGATGCATTATGCGATTTCTACAAGGTTGAATGAAGCGACGGGCATACGGGACGATCAGCTCTTAATCGGCGGACTTGCGCCTGATGTGCATAAGCATATGAACGAACCGAAGGCGAAATCGCATTTTGCCAAAATGAATGCGGAAGGCGCCTGGCAAACCGACTACGAGATGTTTGGCGCCAAATATTTCACGACGAGCACCACGCCGTTTCATCTCGGCTACTACTATCATCTGATCTCCGATCAGATCTGGATGGAGCGTATCTACAATAAGCGGATCAAATGGCTTCCGCAGCCGGAGAAGAAACAAGCGCAGAACGCTTACTACCGTGATTTCTGGCGGTTGAACGGCAAGCTTATCGACCATTATGGACTACGGTTGCTGCCGCTAGTGCCCGAACCGGCGGACATCGAGGAGATTGACTGCCGATTTCTGCAGGGCATTCTTAACGATTTGACAATCGATTTCGAGCATCAAGCAGAAGCCAAGCACGAGCCGTTGGAGCTGCTCGAATGGGATGAGGTCATTGAAGTAATAGATCATACGATACGATTTTGTTTGAATCAATAATCGCGGATGACAGGTTGATCGGAGGTTGATCATTGTGTTCACGCTATCAAGACGCCGCCAAGCGATGCTTGGTGATTTGGGAATTGATGAGGCAGCGACGTTCGTACAAACAACCAAACAGGCACTATGATCGAGAAACTAATATTCGTCTTCATCCTGACGATGGTTATTCATACGTCGGAGACGCTGTCGTACGCGATTCGGTTTGCAGGCGTGAAGCTGAACAAAATAGCAGTAGCGTTATCGTTGACGGGCATTATCGTGCTTGTATCGCGCACGGCCAATCTGCTGCAAGCGCCGTTGACGGCCAAATTCGTCGACTTCGCGCGGTCGCATCCGACGTTTCCGCTTATCAATTACATGCGCATTATTTTGCTGGCTTCGTCGGTTGGTACGCTGATTGCCATCGCGTTGTTCCCGACCTTCGTCAGCGTGTTCAGCCGCATTATCGCGAAGCTTGAAGTTGCGGGTTCGATTCCGAAGCTCATCTCAAGCGTGACGGTCGGGCAGCTCAAGAATACGAAGTACTATTTGCGAAAGCCGGCCTTCTCGCTGTATTACTTTCGGTATTTGGGCATTCCGTATCGATTGATTGTTATGAATGTGTTCGTCACGGCATTCTACACGGTTGGCGTTATGGCTTCCTTATATACGGCCCATCTGCTCCCGGCATTCAGCACGACAGCCTCTCAGGCGTCAGGCATTATCAATGGGGTCGCGACGATCCTGCTCACGATCTTTATCGATCCGCAGCTGGGGCTAATTACCGACAAAGCGCTGCAGCATGAGCAGTATCGCAATCAACTGGGCAAAGTGTACGTCGTTCTGATGACCTCGCGTTTCGTAGGGACAATGATGGGACAGCTGATTATGATTCCGGCAGCTTATTTTATCGGAACGGTTGTGAAGCTGCTGTAAGGATATTAAACGCGAAGGGGTGCATCTCGATGTTGAAACGGATGGTTGAACTGTTAGCAGCTCCACTGCTTCATGCCGTATTATCTATCGTATTCCTTAGCGTATTAAGCACCAGCATGAGCAGCTCGGCCATTATTATATGGCTGCTGGCACTCCTTATCAGCAATTGTGTTGTGACGGCGTTCACCGCCGACGGAAGATGGTATATGTTCTTCTTCTCTTTGGGACTGTTTCTCTTGCTTGTTTCCATCGCTGTTATTTTGCACATTGGCATGGAGGATATGGGGACCGGATTTATGCTGCCGTACCTCGGACTGCCGATTACGATCGGTTCATTGGTCTTGGGCACGATTCAAGGCATTCTGCTCAGCAGCCTGCTTCGTGAGCCGATCGAACGGTTGAAAGCGGGCTTCTCGCACACAGAAAGCCGAAATATGTAAGAGGCTCTCTCTCGTTAGAGTTTGTTCGGAATGACAAAAGCGCAAGCGCCGCTGCTGAGCGGCACTTGCGCTTTTGTCATCTTGGGAGAGCCTTCATTATAATGCAGCTGTCTTGGTTGTGCGCTGATGCGTGGCTCGGCTTCCTTCTCGGTTCACGAGGAAGATGCCTGCACAGATCAATGCGCCGCCGATCGCTGTGTACACATGAAGCTCTTCGCCGAGCATCAGCCAGCTGCACAATACGCCGAACAGCGGTGCGAGGAATAGGAAGGAGCTCGTCTTCGCTGCATCGCCTTGTCGAAGCAGTTGATACCATGCGGTGAACTGAACGATTGAACAGAGCAGAGCAAGCGCCAGCACAACGATGATCGAGGTTGAGGTTACGGTGAAAACGGGCCTTTCCGATATAAAGCTCAGCACGAGCAGCGCGATACCGCCAGAGAGCATCTGATAGGCGGCGAGCACATTCATATCAAAGCCGGCGCCCCAGCGCTTGATGAGCAAGGTTGCAGAGGCGAAGCATACTGCACCTGCAAGGCAGATGAACGTCCCAGGCGACAAATCGACATGCATGCCGAAGGTGACGGCCACGCCTAGGAAACCGACAGCAACGCCTGCCCATTGTCTCAGTCGATACACGGCACCCATCAACAGCGTGCCTAGCACGATAACGAGCAGCGGATTGACGAACGTTAAAATGGCTGACTCGCTGGACGTAATCCAGCGCATGCTGAAGTAGGCGCAGCCCATGACGCCTGTCGTCTGCAGTAAGCCGATAGCGGCAGCTTGCAGCCATTGCTTGCCTCGCGGCTGCTGTCTGCGGAGCGTTATGAGCACTAATAAGACACCGGCTATCAAATAACGAAATGACATAAGCAGGAAGGGCGGCGCGTAATCGAGTCCGATTTTGCCAATCGGAAATGCGATTCCCATCAGAAAGGTCGTGCCGACGAGCATCGTGACGTACTTGGTTAGGTTCACAATAAAGCCTCCGATCATTCAGGAACATTACTTCAATAAAGATTCGTTGCGATTAACGGACGGTTGAGTGATTTTGATTGTAGCGAATTTATGGGGATCTGTATAGGCTCGTGGCTCGTTGTGTCGACCATATGCTGCGAACGTGATAGGATAAAGGGAGCTAGTTTCAAGCAATCAGCACATTCGTGAGGGGATTCCTATGAAATTCAGACCTTGTATTGATATGCACCAGGGCAAAGTAAAACAAATCGTCGGCGAAACGCTGAACGCCGATCAAGGCGCAGTCATCGAAAATTTCGTTTCCAGCTACGATTCTGTCCACTATGCCGAATTGTTCCGCAAAGACAAGCTGGTCGGCGGCCACGTCATTATGCTTGGCGGCGGCAATGAAGAGGAAGCTGTGCGTGCGCTTAACGCCTATCCAGGAGGTCTCCAGATTGGCGGCGGCATTAACGCGAGTAATGCCAAGCATTATCTAGAACAGGGGGCGTCGCATGTGATCGTCACCTCCTATATTTTCCGCGATGGCAAGCTGGATATGGATAACCTGAATGCAATCGTCGCAGAAGTCGGCGCAGACAAGCTCGTCATCGACCTCAGCTGCAAGGAGCGCGATGGCAAATGGTATGTCGTCACGAACCAATGGAAGCAGTTCAGCGATTTCGAAGTGAACGAAGACAATATTCGTTACCTCGAACAATTCTGCGATGAGTTTCTCATTCATGCCGTTGACGTAGAAGGCAAGCAGAGCGGCATTCAGCAAAGCCTCGTATCCTCGCTCGCGCAGTGGGTAACGATTCCTTGCACATATGCAGGCGGCGCGCGTTCCCTAGAAGATTTGGCTTTGTTCAAAGAGTTGTCGGGCGGCAAGCTGGACATTACGATCGGCAGCGCGCTCGACATTTATGGCGGCAAACTGCCGTACGAGCAGGTCGTTGCTTATTGCGACGGTGAATAAACAATTGTAGCAAGAGCGGTACAGGGATATCTCTGTATCGCTCTTTTTGCATATCGGAGAGGTGAGTTTGTCTCCGTTTACTATGCTGATCGGATATCGAGTGCATATCGAAATTCATGGGTGATTTTGTAAGTCAACTATGATAAATTTGGTAGAAACAAAAAGAGGCAGGGATTGCGATATGAACATATGCTTCGTATGTACGGACAATTTTACAAGAAGTGTAATTGCCGAGTTTTGTATGCGAGATTACTTGCGAAAGAACCAGATTCAAGGTGTACAGGTTAGCTCCGCAGGCATTCGGGCGAACAGCGATGTTTCGGCTTATTCGACCTTGCATTTCGATCTGATGAATGAGCTTGGCATCGATACGAGCGATTTTGAACGAACGATGTTCACGCCTCGATTCGGCAGTGATCCGTCCTGTGTAATTGGGATGAGCGAATTGCATCGGGAATATATCAAACAGTATTTTGACTATGAAATTGCGTTGTTTAATGAGTTATACAGCGGTCAATCCACACCGGTTCATGTTGGTGAGCCGGATGAACCGGATTTTCCTGAGCAGATGAGACGATTGATTGCCTACATACAAACTGCAATCCCGCATGTTCTGGATGCGGTGCTTCATAGACATAGCCAGCAAATATAGCTCGGTAGGAGGATGTCGGAGATGAGCGTACATATTCGAGAGGCTGCGATCGAAGAATGGGCTACCGTTCACCGCATTATGCGGGAAGCGTTCGAGGAATATCGCGGCGTGCTGAATCCGCCATCCGGTGCGCTGCGTGAGGAGCTGGCGGATACGATTCGCAAGCTAAGTCCGCGCGGCGGAGCTGTGTTAGCGGAACTGGACGACGAAGCGATTGGCTCAGCGCAGTATCGCGTCGAGGACGGGTACGTCTATATTGGACGCATCTCCGTTGTCGCTGCTGCCCGCGGCCGAGGCATCGGCAAGCAGATCATAGACTATTTGGAGCGGTTGGCCGCCAACCGTGGCATGCCTGAGGTTCGCTTAGAGGTCCGATTATCGTTGCCGGCTAACGTCCAATTCTACGAACGGCTAGGCTATTCCATCCTGCAGGAATGCCGATATCCGGAAGACACGGATAGCTGGTACATTATGTGCAAAAGCGTGCTGGTCAGCTAGCGGTGTGCATCGGCTCGGTTTGTTTACAGCCTTCTATTGTAAGCGATAGCACTCATCTGCGCGTGGACAATTTCCGCATATGCCTCCCCTGCATACATTAGTTGTATAGAGGCCCGCCAACGGCGGCGGAAGGAGAGCATGTGCCATGAGCAGACGAACGTTAATGATAATATCGATCGCATTATACGTCCTGTTGGCCGTATTCTTAATTATCGTTTCGATCTTTGATTAAACGCCATATTACCTTTCTCATTCAGCCTTTTCACAACGACGCCCAGCGCGTTCGGGAGAAAAGGTTTTTTTCGTTTCTTCCAACTAACTAACCAGAGAGAGGATCCGCAAGCCCAGGCGGATCCGATCCATTCCCCCAGCGGAGCGATGAATGTTGCGACTGCCCTGCATCGCAGCTTGCGCGACGGAGCAGGCGGGTGTTCTGGAGTAAGTGGCAGCGGGCAAATAATTCTGTAGACGAGTTGCGTATGCATACGTAGACGCAGCAGGTGAAAGATTCTGGAGAAGCGTCAGCGTTCGCCTTTGTCACTCGGATTGTTACAATATCTGAATTTATAAGATCAGAACAATCCGAGGACAACAGCTATTATGAACGAAACAGACTCCCCGAATTGCAACACCTTAGGTTACTTTTGGGAATAATGGCG
>NZ_BTCK01000039.1:0-61146 GCF_033239625.1 Paenibacillus sp. CCS19 | reverse complement strand
CACGAAAACGCTCGGTGTAGAGCGAATCCGTGTGGGGTTACCACGCATAAATCCGTTCTATCGCCATGAGTTTGACTCTGCGACCACTGTTAGTGGGGTATTACCACACCTTTCTGACGAAAACGCTAGGTGTAGTACGATTAGGTGTGGGGTTACCACTCTTAATCTCGTCCACCATCGCCTAGATGGCGACAGCATCACATGCCTCATGTCGCAAATGGCCCGACTCGCCATTTGCGGCGAATATCGGCGGCGGTATCCCATACTGTACCGGAACGTGCGGCGGCGAACAAAGGCTTAATCCAGCGAGCATACGTTGGATAGGAAGGCGCCTTGGCAAGCTCTTCGGCTATGGCGTCAAGCTGCCTTGCAAGAACGATTCTGTCGCCGCGATAGAACGCATCCTCCACCTGTTCCGGCAGCAGCGGCGGGGCTGGAAGCGACCATGTATCCTGCGCGCATAGCAGCGCAAGCGCGAATGCGGCCTTCGCCGCTGCCGGGGAGACAAGCCAGCTTGGCAGCGTGCGATATTCGAAGCCGCCATGCGGCTGCTGTCGGTAGTCCCCGAGCATGCCGTAACGCGGTCGCCGTCCGCTATCCGACTCAATCATCGCGATGGGCAGCCCCACATAGCGGTCCAACTGCCTCAGCAGACGGCTGGTCAACGGAACTCCGCTAAGATGAATATGTCCGCCGAGCGCGATACCGCTGACAGGCATCGCGCCTGCCGCCCATAGAAGCGATGCTTCCTCTCTCACCTTCGCATCCGCCCGAATGAGCTGCCTACGGACGTTGGCAGCGAGTTCATCCGGAGACGAGGCGGGATCAGGCCGAAGCTCGCCAATCGGGTACATGAGCCGTTGACCGATGAGAAGCGCATCAGCCCCAGCGCCTCCGCCAACGCCGAAATAACGTTCGGCTGACGCAATGCGTCCATTCGGCTTAAGAAGCACAAACTCAGGGTCTGCGCCAATTAAAACTCGCTTGTTCGGTTTCCCTGCCGTTGATATGGCATTCGCATACATGGTTTGGAATCGCTCAACTGCATCTGCCCAAATCAATCCTTCCCTTTCGCGAAACGAAGGAACTGATTGAACCGCCAGCGCAGCCGTCCTGCCTTCCCCATCAATCGCGACAACCGCGACTCCTAAATCAAGACCTATCGAATAAAGCGCTCGAATGGCTGCCCGGCTGACGCGGCGAAGAGCTGGATCTGCTGCCATTTGCTTCGTCAGTTCTTGACCGTTAATTGCAGCTCGAGTAGAAGTCATACGTTCACCAGCAATCGTAGTTGCAGCAATGGCGGCAGTTGATATAGCAGAGGACATGCTTTTTACCCCTTTATCGATCGAAAGCCATCGTTCCATTGCAATGACTTCCAGATGAAACACGGAGACGGCGTACACACGCCAGCCATCGCGAAGCGCTTCCTGAACGGATTCCCGCCAATCCGATATCCCCCGATCGACGATCGGCGCATGACGAAGCAGCCCTGCACGCGACCATCGGCGGGCGATTTCTGCTTGATCGATCCTCAGTTGTGCAGCAGCCCCTGGAGCCAGGAGCGTCCAAGCAGCGGCATTTGAACCTGCACAGCTCAGCTTCTCACTTCCATCCCTTCGCACTCTTGGTGATCCGCTCACAACGATAAGTGCATCATGCGAATCGATGTGAACGGGATCCGATGACCCCGCTCGATCATCCCACACCAACACGCGAACATTCACTGGAAGGTGCTCTTCCGCCGGCATCGGTCCCGCCCCCTTCCGCAGCATCTGCCCAAAAAACAAAAAGAGGGCTGGCGCCCTCGTATTCGCCGCATCCGGCGCATATCCTATATTGTAAACTGTCCCCTGAAGACAGCTTACACTTCATCATCGAGCAGATCCGGATCAAGATCTTCGAAGTCGCCGTCATCGCCGAGCGAGTATTCCAGATCTTTACCGTAATCGTCGATGCCGCCTGGGATGCAGGCAACCGTAACTTTCGTCTCGGCAATCATTTCCACAGCAAATTCACGCTCAACCCGAATGATGACGCTCGAACCGCTCGACGAGATGTTCGCTTCGATGCAGTTCGGCTCCTGCGTAGCATCAGCTGACACTTCCTCTGTCGTTGCGCGATGCTTCGGGTCTACATAAGAAAGCGGGATATTCTCCACATAGGAGACCGTCTCTTTTGCAACCTCGGTTTGCGAGTTTTTGCTGTAAGAATACCAGATGTTAATATCGTAAGTACCAATTACCTCGATACCGTCGCCCGATCGAACCGCTTCATATTGGTGGTTGATAATCCACGCGCCGAGAATGCTCGTGGGGTTATGAGGCGGAGTCACGGTATGGGATACGGTGGAAAACTTACGACCTTTGCCGCAGACAGCTTTCGTAATAATCTCTCTGTATTGAAGCTGTTTATCTGCAAGTGCCATCGATTATAACCTCCTCCATACAATCATTCACTTAAAGTGTATGCAGGACATAGGCTTTTGTTGATTAAACGAGCGGGACTTCACCCATTTAATTTCACGGCACCTGCGCCTCGCGAGACTTCTACTTCAGAGATTAGCCACCGTATCCGCTAACGTCCGCGAACACCACGCCTAGTCTGTTGAGAACCGTCCTTCTGGTATCATCTATATGCGCGGCAATCTCATCCTATGTACAGCTAAGCGAGGCTCGCAAGGAATCTTCTATTGAAAGATCGATTGGGCAAAATAGTACAAGCCCGTCTTCCACACCGGCCAATCGTGCCATCCGTCAGCATATTCGAACCAGGTGTGCGGCACATTCTTTTCCTTCAAATAGGCTTCCGTCCGCTCGCTGACATTCAGCAGGTTATCATGATCACCGCACAACAGCCACAGAAGCTTCAACTGCTTGGCTGCATATTCAGCGTCAGGAACTAGCTGCTCAGGCGACTTCGTGTTCGGAGCAGCGGAGAACGCCCCGATCCACGCGAATTTATCCAAATGGGCTAATCCGATGTTAAGCGACTGTCCTCCGCCCATGGAGAGCCCTGCGAGCGCGCGGTTCTCCCGCTTCGTCTCGACCGAATAATGCGATTCGATGTATGGAATAAGGTCGTTGATCAAATCATCCTCGAACACTTCAAACGCCTTCACTTTATCCGCAGCGAAAATATCCCCTTCCGCCCGATCGTTCGTCATCGCACGACCGTTCGGCAGCACCACGATCATCGGCTTGAGCTTGCCGTCGGCGAACAGATTGTCAAGAATGACTTCCGGGTGCCCGTTGCGATGCCATTCTTCCTCGTCTCCGCCAATGCCATGCAGCAAATAGAGAACATTATATTTCTCGTCCTCGTTATATCCAGGAGGTGTGTACACGAGCATCTTCCGCTTATTGCCGACCGTCTTCGAATCATACTCCACCGTTTCGATGGACCCATGCGCAATATCATTCCGCTGCTGATCGTAGCCGACAGGAGGAAGCTCGATGATAGGAGACGCAGAATCCCCGACCGAACCTTGCTGCAGATCGTTCGATTCGCTTGCGTTGGCAGACGCTTGAACACGATCATCGGCAGCCTCGGCAGTACTCGCGTCTGCCGTTTTATCCGAGGAATCATTCACCTGGGATTGGACCTTCTGTTCGGATTGGGAGGACTCCTGCTCCTGCAGCCCTTCCGAGTTTCCATTCCATTTCATTACGACGATCACTCCTATGATTATTAGGATTGCGACTGCTGCCGCTCCGTATATTCTCTTCAAATGCATGTGCTCACCTATTCCATTGGCAGCTTATGCTTGAAACAAGCGCTGCAGCAATTCATATGCGCTCTTGCGCCATACCGTCCAATCATGATAGCCCGGGCATGTATACAGGGTGCATGCAATACCTAATGTCCGAAGCTCCTCATATTGCCTTACGATCGGCTCATAACCGCCCTCTTGCTCTCCCATTGCAAGGAACAGCAGTTTCACCTGCGAGTTGAAAGCTTCGCCATCGGCGAAACGTTCTCGGTGATCGAACAAGCCGTGGCCCTTGTGTTCCATGCTGCCGCTGAACATCCCTATCCAGGCAAACAACTCCAAGTGTTTGAATGCTGTGTGCAGCGTCTGGTACGCTCCCATCGATAACCCTGCCATTGCCCGCGAATCACGGTCAGTCAACACGCGAAATTGCCGCTCGATAAACGGAATACAGTCCTGCGTGAGAACGCTGTCAAAATCGCCTGGAAGAAAATCGCTAGTCTCTTCATCTTTAAACGCATAACCGCTGTTCATGACAACAATCATTTCCTTGCACTTGCCTTCAGCGAGCAGATTATCGATCAAATAGTTGATTTTCCCCTGCCATATCCAGCCGGTTTCGTTCTCGCCTCCGCCATGCTGCAGATAAAGAACGGGATAGCGCTTTTGTATATTTGAATCATAGCCCGGCGGTGTATACACCCAGCAGCAGCGCGTTCTGCCTGTTACCTTCGACTCGTAATGCTCCATACGAATCGATCCATGAGGAACCTCTCGCAGCAAATACGCATCGAAAGAAGGATCCGGCACCTCCAGGAAATTGACAGGCTGAAAACCGCCATATCCGTAAGCGGTTAAAGGGTTCGTCGTAGAGACGCCATCCACCACGTAATGATGGTAATGGAAGCCTGGCGGAATATCATGAACGTCAACCGTCCAATACCCGTCCTCTCTTCGATGCATGTCATACTCCCGCCCCATTAAACCGGCTACCTTCACTGCATTGGCTGCAGGAGCGAAGAAGTGAAATCGGATTCCACCGTCTTCGAGCGCCTGAGCGCCCTTTTCCTCCTTCGCATAAGGAATCCGATTCAAATTACGGTCAATCTTTGACCATTCGACCTTTCGGTCCAGCGGATCAAAAAACAAAGCATGGGAGTAAAGTGCCTGATTCATCTTTGAAACTACCTCCTATCGTCATTCGCATAAATGGTTTCAATCCATATAAAATCATAAAAAAGGTGTGACGCCTTAAATCAACTATAAACCACTTCATTCCAGCGACAACCTTACGATATGTGGTTTTCAACTTGAAAAAACCATGCACCCTAAGGTACATGGTTCGATCAAATCAACTGAACAACAGACATGAACAGCTGACGGGAATCCAACGTTAGAGCTATGATGGCATAACAACAGCTTGTTTCTTCTTCATCTGCTTCGCTGCGATCAAGTAGCGGTCCAGCTCTCGGCACAGCTCCAGCAGCGAGGCGCGAACCTCGAACTCCTGCCTTGTCTTAGGCAGCTCCATTGCGCGAAAATCTTCTCTTAGGCGAGCCAGCCGCCGTTCGGCTTCTCCGACATACACATCGCTCTTCACGTCATCAACGAGCCCTTCCAGCACCTCGGCGATCTGTTCGCCTTGCGGCACAGACTCATAAACGAAAGCAAGCAGGACGAGCATATGTTGGATCGAATCGAGCTGCTCCTTCCGCATGCGAAAGTAAACTTCCCAATAATTCTCGCCGCGGCCAAACCGATTTTCTCGTCCTACTGTCGCACGGGCCGCACCCATCCTGATCGCATTGTGCACATCGAGCAGCTCCTGCCCGTCCCATACGTGAGCAGGATTGCGAAGCGTCATAGCCATGTGGATGAAAATGCCCGCGAATGCCTGCTCGGTGTCAGCGCGCAATCGCAGCAGCCTTTTCTCCTCCGTCGGCATGTAGATGAGATTAATAACCGTCGCCCAACCTAGGCCGGTTATCAACAGCATGATTTCGTTCCCGATCAGAGTCGTCGTAACTTCACCGGCACCAAAGACATGAAAGACGATAACGGACGATGTGACGATGCCATCCTTGAGATGGAATCGCGACAGAATCGGAAACGTCAGCATAATGAAGATGGCGACTACCCAAATATGAAAGCCGAGTGTTTCGAATAAGATAGATGCAAAGAAAAGTCCAAGCACAGAAGCGACAAATCGAACAAAAGGCAATTGAACGCCGCGCATGCGGGTAACTTCAACGCCTAAGATCGCAAGAATGCCCGCCGATAAGGGCGGGCTCAGCTCCAAGTATGCTGCTGTATATATCGCAGCCAATGCGGCTAGCGCTGTCTTCACGACACGAATACCCATTGCCTTACCACCCTCTATTTTCCTCCTATCCTACCGCTCCCGCCTGCCGCCCGTCAACCTGCGCTCCAGTATCGTGACAAGCTGATACATTACCGTAGCAACGATCGCAATGATCACAAGACTTGCCAGCACAAGCGTGAAGTTAAACACTTGGAAGCCATAGATAATGAGGTAACCGAGGCCAAGCTTCGCAACGAGAAATTCGCCAACCATTACGCCAACCCAAGACAGACCGACATTTACCTTAAGCGTCGAGATGATGACGGGGAAGGAAGCGGGAATGATGACGTACCAGAACGTCTGGAGACGCGATGCGCCGAACAGGCGAACGACCTTCACCAGTCCCTCCTCCACTTCCCGAAACTGGTTGTATATGTTAAGCGTCGTAATAATGACGGTGACAGACAGCGTCGTTACCACGATCGACGTAAATCCAGGGCCTAGCGCCACGATGAAGATCGGGCCTAGCGCGACTTTCGGCATACTATTCAATACGACCAGATACGGATCAAGCACGCGCGAGACAAAAGGAAACCACCAGAGCAGCGCAGCAATTAACGTGCCTATCAACGTGCCAAGCACAAAGCCAACGACCGTCTCTCCGACTGTCATTCCTACGTGAGACCAGATCGAGCCGTCCCGTATCATATCGAGCAGTAAATTCCCGATTCGCGAAGGAAAGCTGAACAGCAGCGGATCGATCCACTTGTTGCGCCCCGCCGCTTCCCATAATCCGATGAACAAAATAAGGATGACTGCTCTGACAAGCATGACCGCAATCGTTCGCCGTCTGGAGCGGGATTTATGCAAGGCATATAGCCCTGTCAGCCATTCCGAATTCGTTTCCCGTGACGCTGCGTTAGACTTTCTCGTCATGGTGACCGTTCCACTCCTTCCGGACATCGACGGACGATGCCGCAGCTTCTTCCACATCCATCTCTTCCCACAGCTGCTCGAACAGCGGTTGGAACGATGGATGGCGGCGTGCCTCCATCGGTGACGTGCGCCGAAGCTCCTCAGGCACCTCCAGCGCAAGCCGAATGCGGCCGGGGTTGCGGCCGAGCACGATAATGCGGTCGCTCATCGCCGCTGCCTCGGCGAGATCATGCGTCACCAGCACAGCGGTCTGACCGCGGCGCCGTATCGTATCCCACACCAAATCTTCCAATTGCAGCTTGATGTGCATGTCGAGCGCCGAGAATGGCTCATCGAGCAGCATGACATCCGGCTCGGTTGCAAGCGTTCGCGCAAGCGCGACGCGCTGCCGCATCCCGCCGGAAAGCTCGCGCGGATAGCGCAGCTCGGTCCCGCTTAGCTCAAGCTCCTGCAGCAGTCCCCGTACCCTGCTCTTCGATTCAGACGTGAGCTTGCCGTTAATCGCAAGCCCGATCGCGGCATTGTCTTGAATGTTGCGCCAAGGGAACAAATAATCCTGCTGCAGCATATAACCGACGGAGGCAGAAGGCCCCTTGACAGGAGCACCCCCTATTGTGACTTCCCCTCTCGTCGGCCGCAGCAGCCCTGCGATCAGATGCAGCACGGTCGTCTTGCCGCAGCCGCTCGGACCGACCAGACTGACGAATTCGCCCTGGCCTACGGTCAGGTTGAGCGATTCGACGGCGAGCGATGCGCCGCCGTCGTTCACATACACATGCGTGACGTTGTGTAGACGAAGCTTGCCAATGTCCGGCATCCCCGCCGCCCCCTCATTCACTATTTGACTGACTTGATCGCTTCATCTGCATAAGTCGTCGTAACGAGCTTATCGTACGGAGCGCGCTCCTTCAGTTCGCCAGCGGAAGTCATCACGTCGAGCAGATTGTTCCATTCCGTCTCGTCGACGATCGGATCGGATGCATAGGACCCTTGCTGTTTATAACGGTCGATCGCGCTGATCGCGATCGCACGATCCGTATTCTCGAAGTAAGGCAGCACAACGTCAGCGATTTCTTCAGCGGAGTGCGAGGCTACCCAGAGCTGCGCGCGGTGAATGGCGTTCGTAAACTTTTGCACAACATCCTTATTCTTATTGATATAGCTCGATTTCGTCATGAACACCGTATATGGCAGATGTCCGCTCTCAACGCCGAACGAAGCAACAACGTAGCCTTTGCCTTCTTTCTCGACGATCGATGCCTGCGGCTCGAACAGCTGTACATATTCGCCGGTACCCGACAGGAAAGCAGCCGGAATGTTAGCGAAGTCGACGTTCTGAATGAGATTCAAATCCTTCTGCGGATCGATGCCATGTTTCTTGAGCGTGAATTCGCCTGCCATCTGCGGCATGCCGCCCTTGCGCTGCCCGAGGAAATCCACCCCTTTGAGCGACTGCCAGTCGAAGTTGTCGATCGGCTTGCGCGCCACGAGGAATGTACCGTCCGTCTGCGTCAGCTGTGCGAAGTTAATAACGGGATCATCCGAGCCTTGCTGGTACACATAAATCGAAGTTTCCGAACCGACGAGCGCAACATCAATCGTGCCGGACAGCAGCGCTGTCATTGTTTTGTCGCCGCCAGGCGTCGTCGTCAATTCAATGTCGATGCCTTCGTCTTCAAAATAACCGTTCGCAATCGCCACGTACTCCGGTGCATAGAACAACGAGCGTGTAACTTCCCCGATCGTCACCTTCGTCAAATCGCCATTTGACTTGCCGCACGCTGCGAGCAGCGACACCGCCATGACGACGGCAAGCGCAGCCGACAGCCAGCTCCTCCTAAATTTCACCTTCATCCCTAATCCCTCCGCGTATTCGATGCAATATGTTGTACTCCAACCTATGCATGGGCAGGTGCGGAGGTGCCATCTGCCTATGGATCATCAGATTGCCATGCAAACGCGATAATCCGAAATAGCTGATGAAGGGCAGCAAAATCCACAATGACAGCGCCTCAACGGCTCGAAATGATTGCAGGGATACCTTTTTTTAATGAACGCCGGTTCACAAACCTTTTATTTACAATCGATGAATTCCATTGTAATATTGAGTTACGTAATTACGAAATTAAATAAAAAGAGGTGTGGATGAATGAGTCAGCCCCGTAATTTCGAGCAGGAGCTGGACCAGTTGCACAATGAGTTTCGCGAGCTCAAACAACTAGTTCTTAGCCTGCACGACTCACGCAGCAATCCACTATCAGCAAACATAACAAGTCATAACAAACGTACTGAAGAGCAATTATCCTGTACACAACCGCAACATGACGGCCAAGACAGCGAGTTGCACTATGCTGGCCGGTACGCTTCCGCCGAAGGAACAACCGTATGGACGCCGCAGCGTCGCAGCATTAATCAGCTGCTCGACCTTGATTCCGACAAATCATCAAAAATCATCGGCGCACTCGGCCACAAACAGCGTCTCGACATTATGAAAGCCGTATTGGCCAAGCCAATGACCGGACCGGAGCTCGTTGAGCTTCTCCAGATGGGCACAACTGGTCAGCTCTATCATCACACCAAAGCATTAACGGGAGCTGATCTTCTACGTCAGGATGAACGCGGCGGCGCCTATTTCGTCCCTGCCCATCGTAAGCTTCCACTGCTGCTGCTGCTCGCCGCTTCCTCCGATCTGCTGGATACGAGCGACTACCTGGCGATGACCGAGCTGCGTTCGCAAGCATCTCAATTATTCAACAAGACAGAAGACAGCTACGACCCGCATCATCTGCTGTATGCCGTCATTGCCAATGCCGTTCTGGAGCACAAGGCTGGCTATTGTTCCAGAATCGATATCTTCCTTCACAAGGACGGCAGCGTAACGGTGTCCGATAATGGGCGTGGAATCCCGATTCAGGAATATGAATGTTCCGGCAGGTCGATAGCACAGACAGTCATGACCGACATGAGCGAGGTCAGGCTTCGACCAAGCGCTGCTCATCTAGCTCCTGGTGCTGAAGAAGGCATCGATATTCCAAGCGTTAATGCATTCTCCCAGACGCTATCGCTTGAGATTCGGAATGACAATCGTGTATATCGCCAGGACTATCGCTACGGCATTCCTCAGACCGAACTGCTGACGATCGGTATAACGGAAGAAAGTGGAACAAGCCTCACCTTCCGTCCAGCTGCCGATCTATTCGGTTCTACATTCGATCTTGAAGTCATTTCCCGATACACGGCTGAGCTGCAAGAAGCGAATCCTACGTTAGCCATTCAGGTTAGTGCAAATCGTTAATTGGTCGGCTGATCACTTATATTCACGCATACAAAAAAAGGCACCATGCGCGCAGCATGGTGCCTTTTCCCATTCTTACAGCTTGTAAATTTCTTTATACTTCCGCTCCAAGTATGTCACGAGATGCGATGGATCAAGCGGCTTGCCGGTCGTGCCGACGATAATCTCCGACGGCGTGCGAGCCTTGCCCCACTTGTACACCCGCTCCGTCAGCCATTGCTTGATCGGAATGAGGTTGCCTTCGCCTACAAGCTGCCAGAAGTTCGGAAGCTCCCGCTCCAGCGTGTCAGCGATTTGCGCGGCATACATGTTGCCGAGCGAGTACGAAGGGAAGTAACCGAACGCGCCGCCCGACCAGTGGACGTCCTGCAGCACTCCTTCGCTATTGTTGCTTGGCACAACGCCAAGATACTCACGGTACTTCTCATTCCAGATCGCAGGCAGATCCTTCGCTTTCACGCCTTCATTGAAAATCAGCTTCTCGATCTCATAACGGATAATGATGTGCAGATTGTACGTCAGTTCATCAGCTTCGATCCGAATGAGGGAAGGCTGAACGACGTTCGTCGCCCGATAGAAATCTTCCACGGGCACTTGGTCGAATTGGCCAGGGAATCGGCTGCGCAGATCGCCGTAGTAGCGTTCCCAGAACGGACGGCTGCGGCCGATCACATTTTCCCAGAAGCGGGACTGCGACTCGTGAATGCCCATCGAAGTGCCCGTTGCAAGCGTTGTGCCCGTCAGCTCCTCCATCAGGTTCTGTTCGTACAGCGCGTGACCGCCTTCGTGAATCGTACCGAACAGCGCACTCGTCACGTCGTCCGTCAAATAGCGTGTCGTGATGCGAACGTCGCCTGTGTTAAGTCCCGTGGCAAAAGGATGCACGCTTTCGTCTAAACGGCCCGCTTGGAAATCAAAGCCCATCTGCTCCAGGATGAACAGAGAGAACGACTTCTGCGCATCCTTCGCATATTGCTGACGCAGGAATCCCGTGCTCGGCTCATGCGGCGAGGCTGCAATGGCTGACGCCAAAGGCACAAGCTTATCGCGCAGCCCGCCGAATACACGGTCGAGCTCGGCAACGGTCATGCCTGGCTCATACTGATCCAGCAGCGTATCGTAACGAGTCGCTTTCACGCCCCAGAGGTCGATGAATTGATTCGTGTATGTAATAATTTTATCTAGATAAGGCTCGAATTCCTCGTAGTTGCCCTTCTCTTTCGCTTCTTCCCATGCCGACTCCGACTGCGAAGTAAGCACGACATATTCCTGATACAGCTTCGGCGGAATTTTCACGCTTCGATCGTAATCCTTGCGCGTCTCTGCGACTAAACGGCGATCGAGATCGTTAAGCTGAGCGTTAGCATCCTTCTCTTCCAAACGCGTCAGCAGTTCGCCAAGCTCGCTTGAGGTCGCAAGCTTGAAGCTCTCGCCTGACAAGACGCCAATCGCTTCCGAGCGAGTGTTCAGCCCTTTGCGCGGGGCGCCTGTACGCATGTCCCAATACAGAACGGCGAGCGCCTCCTCGTAGCTCTTGATCTCCTTGATTTTGTCTTTAAACGTCTGCAGTGTTTGCTCGTAAGCGGTCGTCATCGAACATTCCACCTTTCCTTGATCATCCATTCTACTTGATCATACTTTTTGAACAATTTATAATCAACTTTAATGCCATAATAAAGATGCAAATAAAGAGATAAAATTTTGGCGGGAGGAGAAACGCATGCACATCACGTTTACCCCTTCGGCGCAGGCGGCGCTCGCCCCCTATCTGGCCGACGGCAAACATCAACTGAAGCTGCATTATGACACAGAGGGCTGCGGTTGCGTGGTCAGCGGTGTTCCCCAGCTTCAAGTCGTTGAGAACGGCCTGGACGGCGATGCGCTGGCAGAAGGCGATCCGTTCGCATTCTGGTACGAGCCAAGGTTTGAAGTATTCTTCGAGCCGAAGATGCGCATTCACTACGACGAGAGCCGTTATGCTTACAGCCTGACGAGCGACAGTCAGATCTACACAAACCACTTAAGCTTCGTGCAATTATAGGAGGTAATGACAATGACACAACTTCAAGAGATTATTGCGTTTAACGAGAAATTCGTAGAAGAGAAACAGTACGAGCCTTACATGACAAGCAAGTTTCCGAATAAGAAGATGGTCGTCGTCACGTGTATGGATACGCGTCTGACGGAGCTGCTGCCCAAAGCGTTGAATATCCATAACGGCGATGTGAAGACGATCAAAAACGCAGGCGCAATCATCACCCAGCCTTTCGGCAACATTATGCGTTCCGTTCTCGTCGCGCTTTATGAGCTTGGCGCAAGCGAAGTCATGGTCATCGGTCACCACGACTGCGGCATGACAGGCATCAACCCTGAATCTACGGTTGGCAAAATGGTCGACCGCGGCGTAGCGGATAACACGATTACGACGCTCAAAAACTCCGGCCTCGACCTGATGCGCTGGCTGCGCGGCTTCGACAACGTGCACTCGTCCGTCGAGAACAGCGTTAACATCATTCGCAACCATCCGTTGCTCCCGCCGGGAACGCCTGTTCACGGTTTGATCATCGATCCAGAGACAGGCAAGCTTGACCTTGTAACGGCAGGCTATGAGATTGCAACAACGAATGCTTAATGAATAGTTAGAGTAACAAAAGGAACGTTCCGAGCCCGTTGGCTTAGGAACGTTCCTTTTGTTTGTTCAAAACCGCTTGTCGACGCGCAGCGATGACCTCGCTTCGGTCGCGTGTCAGATGCCGCTGAATGACCGCTTCATCAATGTCCGAGCTTGGCGTCCCCCATCGCCAGCCGCGCTCCGCGCACTGCTTCAAGCACGTCTCCCGCAGGTGCGGGTCGATGATCGGGAGCTCCATATCCGTGTAGGGATAACTCGCGTCCGAAGCTAAAGCATCGCGCCGCTGCGCCAGATCGCGCAGCATCGCTTCGGCATCCAATCCAAGCTGCTCCAGCTTATCGGTGGTGAGGCGAGTGAGCGCCGACGACCACATTTTGACCGCACCGGCCGTATTGCCTCTCCGATGATGATACAGCCCAACCGCCACTTGAATGAGACCGTGCCATGTATTCGTCAGTTCCTCGCCTTGGTGCGCCTTCCAATACTCCTCCAGCAATTCATGGCATTCGAAATAATCGCGTGTTGCATGAAATTCGGACAAATAGGATATATATGATAGCGGATAAGATGCTGCCATCTGCATGACCATCCCCTCCTCTTTATGTAAATTACGCAATAAATGAAACCACCGTCCATTGTAGCCGTATTAGGACAATATCGCAACGAGAGCCTTTCTTAAGGGCTAACTACAGGAGGAGATTGTTTTGTTTAAGAAGTTTGTTGCAGTATTCATGGCTTTCACCTTGTTGTTCGTGCTCGTGAATCAGACGGCAGACGCCAAGCCGCGCGGTTCGATCAAATCGCCGAAGAAGAGCTACACGCAGACGCCTACAACACCGAAGACCGATAATAATGTAAGTCAGACGAATCCCGGTACGAAGACTGGTACGACTACCGGTACGACTGGCAAGACAACAGCGAATCGCGGCTTCTTCAGCGGCGGCAGCTTCATGAAGGGTCTAATGATTGGCGGTATTGCAGGACTGTTGTTCGGCGGACTGTTCTCGAATATGGGCTTCCTCGGCAACCTGATTGGTCTGCTCATGAACATTATGGCCATCGTCGCGCTGATCGCGTTGGTGCGTTTCGGCATTCGTTACTTCAGAGATCGACGCCATTCTTATAACAGAAGGAGATAAGGATCGCGATGCGTATATTCACGGACGAGATTATTAATGCCGTCTGCTTGAACATCGGACGCCGCAAGGGCATTTCACCTACAGAGGTCGAGGTGCAGCTGTCGTGGGATGAAGAATACGGTTTTACGGCTGAAGTATGGGTCGAGGGGCGCAGCCAGTACCTCGTCGAGGCGAATCTGTTAGAGGCCATTGAGCGGTATATGCTGGAGCAGTACCAGATGCGCGTGTTCCGATCGCAGATTACGCTGGATGCAGACGAAGAGTTCTGGGCGGATATCGCCATTTAGTTCATTGTGAATGAGCAGTGCAGGGATTGTTCCTGTGCTGCTTTTTTATGCTAATGCAAGGAATAAATCTATACTTAAGGTTAGGAAAAGATCACCATATCGGCATGTGTTCGAGGTTGTACCGTATTCAAATAATAGTCTTCAGCTTTCCAGTATCTTAATTTAAACTTATCAAGATTATGCTTTGAACTTGCGGTTTCACGGTCGAATCGTTTCTCCCGTGCACATTCCAAATAAATAATGAAATCGAAGTACTCTCGCCACGGTGAACGTTGAAGAAATACACCCTCAATAATAATAATGCAGTTGCTGTTCATCGTAACCGTCTTCATTTCTACCTTATCCAGTTCAGAGTTGTAGTAGGGGATGCTTATTTCTTGTGCATGGCTTAACTTTGATAAGAACTGTTGCTGTATAAACGCTACATCCCATTGAAGGTAATAATACTCGTACCATTGTTCAAAACCTGTGTCGTATCTTTTATTGCGTTCCACGATGTGATCGTCAATATGAAAGATGCAAACTGGCTTTTGTCGTGCAATTAGTTTTTGTTGCAAATCATTAACCAACGTCGTTTTTCCTGCACGACTTAGTCCATCAATTCCAAGAATGAATCGGTCCTTCTTGCATTGATTCATAATGATTTCGGTTACTTCATCTAAATCATACATCTATCTAATAAACCTCCGTTCGAGTCAATGATAGCCGCTCTGCATGTATTCAATTGTTAATAACGTTAGATCAATTCAAAATGTTTCCACATGTACGATACTCCTCCTCTGTCGATTTCCTGTTACCACGATGAGCAGCATCGCATACGTTCATTTACAGCCTATCCCCTATTAGGTCCCCTGCTTGTCCCGTTGATCCGGTATCATGTATTGGACTCCCCCACCATATAGTTATGGTGAACCTGTCACACCAGCAACTGTTAAAGGGGAGCACTGCTGTGAAAAAAATGATCGTCTTAGGTTTGCTTAGCGCACTGTTGTTGTTTACCGCCTCTTGCAGCTCGTCCGATTCATCAACTACGCCGTCCGACACGCCAGCAGTCTCAACGCCAGACAACACAGACACAGACAACCCTGCCGCTGATCCAGAAGGACCAACAACGACCAACCCGCCCGACGAACAAGTCGATACAACGGCACCAACGGATGAACCTTCCACCGATGGCCCAGCTGCAACACCAACACCTGACACGCCGGCTGCACCACCTGTACCACCAGGCTTCGAGTATCCCGATGCGGTTCGCGGCGTCTATGTGACCGGCTGGTCCGCCGGCGGCGAGCGTATGCAGACGCTGCTGAAGCTGCTGGACGATACGGAATTGAATGCGATGGTCATCGATATCAAGGATGACGACGGCTATATAACTTTCAAGCCTGAAGGCGACCTGGCGGAATTCGGGCAGCCGTATATACGAGACCCCGAAGCGCTGCTGAAGACCTTGCAAGAGCATCATATTTATCCGATTGCCCGCATCGTCGCCTTCAAGGATAGCGTCTTGGCGAAGAAACGCCCGGAACTGTCCTATGTGCTCGACGGCAAAGTATGGCGCAACGGCAACGGAGACGGGTTCATCAATCCGTTCTTGAAAGAGAACTGGCAGCATAACGTCGATGCCGCGATACTTGCCGCTAAGCTTGGCTTTCAAGAAATCCAGTTCGACTATGTCCGATTCCCCGAAGGATTCGAAAGCCGAGATAAAATCCTTCAATATTCGATGGGCGAATACAAAGACAAGAAACCAACGAAGTTCGTTGAGCAGGAGAAAGAATATGCGGAAGCAACTGCGAAGTACAAGGAAGGTTTGACGCCGCTGCAGGCTGCGTTTGATCAGGCTTCAGCCGATTACGAAACCAGCAAGACTGACGAGACCAAGAAAGCGTTGGATGACGCCAAGAAGGCGCTGAGCGACTATAAGAAGACGGAGTCCAAAGCGCCGGACTTCAGCGAGAAAGCGCGGTACACGCAGCTTCGCGTTGATGCTGTCACAGACTTCGTTCAATTCGCGCGGGAGCAGTTGAAGCCATACGGCGTTAAAGTGTCGGTAGACATCTTCGGCTACTCCGCGACTTTACCTGAAGCACCGGGCATCGGGCAGAACTTCAGCCGGATTTCATCGAATGTGGACGTCATCTCCTCCATGATTTATCCAAGTCACTGGAGCGACGGCTACTTCGGCATCAAGCATCCTGACACTGAGCCCTATCGACTTGTGCAGGAGTATGCGAAGCGGGAGAAAGAGAAGCTTACCGCGCTTGCCGCCCCGCCAATTTCGCGGCCATGGATCCAAGACTTCACCGCCTCCTGGCTGGCCAAAGGCAGCTATATTAAGTACGGTAAGGATCAAGTCGATGCACAGATTCTAGCGCTGAAGGATGCCGGCATTCATGAGTATCTCATATGGAATGCGAATAATCGTTACTCAGCAGGAGTGGTATACACGCCATAATACGAGTTGGGAAGAACCGCGCGATGGCGCGGTTCTTTTTTTGTTTGAGCTCGCCAGCTAAGCATTGTCGTCGTCGAAGTTGTAACGGTCGCTATTGTGGCTATGACGTAGTAAACGTTGAATCGGCGCGCCTAACGGATGCTATTGCGGCTATTCGAGCGAACAGCGGCATTTTGACCAGATAACCGGCCTGTTAAGCACTTCTGCAACCGTTACACTCGCTAATGGAGCGATTATCGCGTGATAAGCATCATTGCAGCCTTTAGGCTGCAAACATGTGAAATACCAATCAACAATTGCTAGTCCACGCCTCACCAAGCCGTCTAACCCCTTCTGCAATTTCTTGCTCGGACAATCCTCCGAAACCAAGCATGACCGTCGATCGTGGCGCATCCTCTTCACGGAACCAGTAACGAGATACCGGATAGACGCGTATGCCCGCTTGAGCAGCTTGTGCGATTAACGTCTCCTCCGAACACGAACCTTCAACAGACTTCTCATGGTCAAAAGATAGCAGCAGGTGCAGCCCCGATTGCTCGCCGATCAACTTCACCTGCCCGCCAATATCGAAGCTTTCGCGAAGCGATTGCAGCAATATATCCCGCTTCCGTTGATACAGCGCTCGCATCGCTCGCATATGCGAACCGAATCCCCCGCTCTCCATAAACAGTCCCATCGCCTGCTGCAGCAGCGGCGAGGCGAGCTGGTCATAGCTGTGTCTTCCGAGCAGGAAACGCTCCATCAGCAGCGGTGGAAGCACGGCATAACTGAGACGAAAAGAAGGGGTTAGCGCCCTCGAGAACGTGCCGATATACGCAACACGTCCGTTGTCATCCATCGCCTGAAGCGCGGGGATCGGCCTCCCTGTGTATCTGAACTCTCCATCATAGTCGTTCTCGATGATGAACGCTCCGCACGACGACGCCCATTGCAGCAGCTTCATCCGCTTCGGCGCGGACAACGTCATCCCGACTGGAAACTGATGCGACGGCGTCACATAGATTGCCTGTGCTTGTGTATCGTGCAGCCCTTCCGTGCTTATCCCGTCACTGTCCAGCCCGATTGGCGTCACTACCGCTCGATGTCGATCGAACAACCGCTTCACGCCTTCGTTGACGGCCTCTTCCGAGGCAATGCGAAGCGGCTTATCAGCCTCACTTACAAGCTGCAGCACGAGATCCAGCGATTGATACGTCCCCGCCCCAATTACGATCGAATCAGGATGACAGCGAACCCCTCTCGTTCGATGCAAATAAGAAGCGATTTGTTCACGAAGCTCAAGCTCTCCTGCCGGTTCGCCATAACGAAACAATCGTCCATCGTCCGGCTGCAGGCAACGATTTAGCTGCTTCTTCCATGCTGCCGCCGGGAAACGTGACCAATCCACCGCGCCATAGCCGAAATCGATGTCTATTCGTGGATCCGCTTCTATAACCAAACCCTCAGGTACTTCTGCTGAACGGTGCTTCTGTCCTTGATCAACTTGAGTCTGACTACCTCGCCGACTCATCGTCTGCTTGTCCATTCCTCCAGCAAGCAGCGTCTCCGTGTACAGTCCGCTTCGCGGCACGCTTCGCACATAACCTTCCGCCTGCAGCTGATCATAAGCAAGCGCCACTGGCGTTCGGCTTATTCCAAGCCTCGCCGCAAGCAGTCGAACCGAAGGCAGCTTCGCGCCTGCAGCTATTCTCCCCTCAGACATCTCCTGCCGGATATATCGGTACAGCTGTACATAGATCGGATCATTCGAATGTTCATCTATGGATGGTGTCAATTCTATCATGTTCCGTCCTCCCCTCTTGCTTCTGCCGCCAAATCCATTCATCTCAACGATTTGGATTTCATTTATCCCCATTATGCACCTGCCGAGTAGATCTGTCATTTTCAAATCATAATTTCTGTACATTTTACAAATGACAGTTATCGTTTACGCTTTATTTAAATTCAACATAACGAGGAGGATTCCGCGATGACTTACGCGCTTCCGCACATTGAGCAAATTACACCTTATCCCGTAACCGAAGCTTCGCTTGACGGTTCGATGATCAAACTGGATCAAAATGAGAGCCCCTTCCCGCCATCGCAACAAGTCATCCATCTGATGGCTAATCTAGGCGAACAAGTCATGCGCCAATATCCTGACGCGGCAGCTGGACGATTACGTGATACGATCGCCGCACATTATTGCCTGTCGCGCGATTGCATCGTCATAGGCAGCGGTTCGAGCGAGCTTATTACTGCTTTATTCCGAACATTCGTCGATCAGAGGCGATCGGCCGTCATGCCTTATCCGACCTTCGCGTTGTATCAAGTCGCAGCGGAAGCAGCGAACGCATCGATGTCCTTCATCCCTACTCGTGACGATTATACGATCGACACCGAGGCTCTTCTGAACGCCGACGCAGCTGTCATCGCCCTCGTTAATCCAAACGCGCCGACAGGTCGTTTGCTAACCCGAGATCAAATTGAAGCCATCGTTAGACGCGCTCGGGGACTCGTATGCATCGATGAAGCGTATATGGATTTCGCAGGCGAGGAGCATTCTGCCATCCCTTTGACACAGCAGTATGACAATCTTGTCGTGCTGCGTACGTTCTCCAAAGCCTATGCGCTCAGCGGCGCCCGAATCGGTTATGCGATCGGCTCCCCTGCTATCATTAAGGCCTTCGAGAAAACGAAGACGGTCTACAACGTGAGCAGCATCAGCATGGCGCTGGCTGCTCAAGCCATGTTGGATCAATCGCACATGCTGACTACTGTTGCTGCTATATGCGCCACGCGCGATCGTTTCATCGCTGAGCTTATCAAGATCGGCTTCGATGTGGTGCCGTCACAAACGAATTTCATTCTTTGCACTCCTCCCGCCCGTGAAGGCTGCCCGAATGCTCCGCAGCTCGTGCGGCTGCTCGCGGACAACGGCATTGCGATAAGATATTTCAATGCGGCACGACTGCAAGATAAGGTTCGAATTTCAATCGGAACAGATGAACAAATGACTGAACTAACCAGCCTGCTCCGAAGCTTCTATCCTTACGCATAGCACATCACACATCTCGACACCCATCGACAAAATGGGCTATTTTTCCGCGCAACCTCTCCCTATCTATGAGCGTCTAATAGAGTAGACCATAATTAGGGAGAGTGAGAGATAGCATTATGAAACGCCAATGGTTAGCTGCAACAGCGCTGCTGGTCGCGCTTCAGACAGGTGCAGGAATATGGACTGGCGGACATGTCGATGCCGCACAAGCAGCCAAGATGACGCAATACCGCGTTTATCAGAACGATAAAGCGTTGAAAGAGTTCGCGGTCTATGCAGACGCCGTCAAATATGCGCAATCCTTCGCATACTCCCATGTGGAGAAAATCGCATCGCATACGTGGATGTGGGACAATTTTCCAAGATATGTCGTCTACCAGAATGGAGAAACCAACGCAGCACGACAATTCCGTACATATGAAGAAGCGTTGAAACTAGCAAAGACATTAACAAATGCCCATGTTCGCGACCTCGAACAGCCGGGCTGGCTCTACAGCCGCTATGCGGTTTACCAGCTTTATCAAGGGGACAAGACCAAACCAGCCTGGTCTTTCATGACGCTGGACGAAGCGAAGAAAGAAGCGAAGAAGTGGTCAAATGTCCATATCGTCGATATTACGTCGACCAAATGGGTATGGAACAACATTACTGCGGCGCAGCTGACTCAGCAGCGTGCAGGCGCTGCAGTTTATCAGATCATCGTGGATGGTGCGCCTGCTGACAACAACATGTACGCTGCTCTGACGGACGCCGTGCACTATGCTGCGTCTATTCCGAACAGTGAAGTGGTCAACACTTCGACGGGCTTTGTCGCTCACTCGAATGCGCCGCATTATCAAGTATTCCAGAATGGCCGTGCGATCGGCAATCCGCTCTTGGATTTGCAGTCGGCTATCAAATACGCGAAGCGTTTCGCGAATACGCAGGTCATTGCAGACGGCAAAGAATGGTGGACGAATACGCCGTTCCTAACGGCCTATCAGAACGATAGGAAGCTGACTTCCTTCCATACGCGCGCAGCAGCTGTCTCCTATGCGGCAACTTATGCCGATGCATCTGTTCAGACCGCTGACGGACATACGATCTGGTCTAACGAACAAAAACTGCTGTACCTCGGCTGGAACGGCACCTCAGATGCCAACTCTGTGCTTGGTCAGCTAGCGGGTACGCAAGGCCTCGATATCGATTCGCCGACTTGGTTCGAGTTGTCTGATTCGTCAGGAACGCTGACAGACCGCTCTACTAATGAGCTGGCCGCTTCAATCCAGTCCCAAGGCATTAAGCTCTGGCCGCTTGTTCATAACAATTTTGATGCCAAGTTGACGACCGCTTTCCTTGCGAACTCGACCGCTCGGCAGTCGTTCATCAAGAAGCTCGTAGGCAGAGCGTATGAGCTTGGCGCGGAAGGCATCAACCTTGACTTTGAGGGACTCGCCGCATCAGATCGTGCAGCGTTCACCTCGTTCGTGAAGGAGCTGACGACTGCAGCACACGCGAGTAAGCTGAAGGTTTCGATTGATCTTATCCGCGGTGATGTGGCATGGAATGATAAGACCGCCTACGACTTCGCCGCGATTGGCGAGATTGTCGATACGGTTGTCATGATGGCCTATGATCAGCACTGGAAGGGCAGCGATACGCCAGGTTCCGTCGCTGAGCTCGGCTGGGTCGAGCAAGGCGTTCAGCAATATTTGAATTATGGCATTCCACGCTCGAAAGTGATGCTTGGCATTCCGTTCTATGTGCGCGAATGGAAGCTGGACGCGCAGGGCAACATCGTGAAGGATACGAATGGCGCCTACGTGTCGCGTGCTATCTTCATGAATCAGCTGTCGAAGGTCATTGCCGATAAGCAAGCGGTTGGCACCTACGACCCTGTGTCGGGTCAAACGAAATACAAGTACACGGAAGGCGGCTACACCTACGTATTCTGGGCGGAGACTTCCGCTTCCGTCTTGAAGCGAGTCGATATCGCTAATAAGTATGACCTCGCAGGCGTTGCCTTCTGGCGCCTCGGCTATGAGGACTCATCCCTGTGGACTTCTTTGCTGCAGAAGAAATAAGAAAACGTTCGAGAACTTATCCAATTCATAGGCGTTCACCAAAAAAAGCCAGTTGGCATCTCTGCCAACTGGCTTCTTCCTGTTACTGCAAACGAACACCGCCAAGCTGTTCCTTCAGCGCTGCGCTGCTGGTCACAGGCGCTTGGCATGTGAAGTCCCGGCATACATACGCTGCCGGCTTGCCATCAACTAGCCCTTTGTCAGCTACATGCGGCCACTTCTCCCGCATTGCCGCCCCCTCGTCTCCCGCTGGAACGAATACAATCGTACCATGCGGTGCGTAAGCCTGTTGAGCGGCTGCAATCATAGCTGCCGTCTCGGAGTCAGCGCGATCGCCCGTGATGACCACATCCGGGCCAGCCGATTCCGCAGCGAGTCCAGCAAGCAGGATCATCGCATGCGCACTCGGGAACTTGCTGACCGCATCGGACAGGCCATCAAGCGTTCCGACTGCCCAATCGCGGTAATGGATTTCGCCCGTCAACCGAAACAGCTTGTGCAGCTGTCTTGCTGCCACGCTATTGCCGGATGGCTGTGCGCCGTCCATCGTTTCTTTCAGACGGATGATGAGCTTCTCCGCGTCCGACGCTGTGAAGAAGAACGCGCCGTAAGCACGGTCGCCGAACAGACGAATCATTTGATCGGCTACGGTCTGTGCCCATTCCAGCCACTCCGGATTGAACGTCGCTTCGTACAACTCGTTCAACCCCCACAGCAGATAAGCATGATCGTCGAGGAAGGCTGGAATGGCGGCATCTCCGTCCCGATAACGCGCAAGCAGTCTGCCATCCTCTCGCACAAGCTTGTCCTTCAAGAAGCGAGCTGCGCGCTCTGCACGCTCTGCGTAGACCGATTCACCGAAAGCTTTAGCGCCGAATGCCAGAGCGGCAATCATCAGCCCGTTCCATCCGGTAAGGATTTTGTCGTCCTTATACGGACGAACGCGATTCTTCCGTGCTTCATACAATTTGGTGCGGCCGGCATCCAGCTCAGCCTCCAGCGCTTCAACCGTAAGTCCCAATTCAGCAGCTATTTCTCCAATCGCCGTGTTAATCAGGTTCGGAATGCTGCTGCCCTTGTAGTTGCCCTCTTCGGTGATATCATACACCCGATTGAAACGCTGAGCAGCTTCTGCGCCGAGCACAGCCTCCACTTCCTGCGGCGTCCAGACATAGAACTTCCCTTCAACACCTTCCGAATCGGCATCTTCAGCCGAGTAGAAGCCGCCGTTCGCATCCGTCATCTCGCGCTCTACATAAGTGAAGATCTGCTCCGTAATCGTCCGATACAACGGATTGCCGGTTCTTTGATACGCCTCTGTATATAGGATCGCAAGCTGAGCGTTGTCGCACAGCATTTTCTCAAAATGCGGAACCAACCAGCGGGAATCCGTCGAATAACGAGAGAACCCATATCCGATATGGTCAAAGATACCGCCGCGCCACATCGCGTCCAGCGTCTCTTCTGTCATTCGAAGCGCATTCGGCTGATCAACCTTCGCATCATAAGCCAACATTAACGACCAATTGTGCGGCATTGGGAACTTCTGCTCGCTGCCGAATCCGCCGTCCTCTTCATCGAAAATTTGCGTGTACGTATTATAGGCCTGCTCCGCCATCGAAGGGTCCCATTTTCCTTTGGATGCGGTTGAGCGGTGCTTGTCCAGTTCCGCGCGGATTTTAGTTGCGATTCCGTTTACTTCCGAGCGGCCATTACGCCACTTATTCGAAATCTGCGTCAGCAGTTCATTCAACCCATGTCGACCTGCTGTGCGTTCCTTCGGAATATATGTGCCTGCGAAGAACGGCTCCTGCTTCGGCGTCATGAGTATCGTAAGCGGCCAGCCGCCGCCTCCTGTCATCGCCTGGCATGCTGCCATATACAGCGAATCGATGTCCGGGCGCTCCTCGCGGTCCACTTTGACCGCTACAAAATCTTTATTCAGCAGCGCAGCTATTTCATCGTCCTCGAACGATTCCCGCTCCATGACATGACAGTAGTGGCAGGTTGAATAACCAATCGATAGGAAGATCGGCTTATTCTCCTTCTTTGCTTTGTCGAATGCTTCTCTGCCCCACGGATACCAATCGACCGGGTTATGGGCATGTTGTAGCAGATATGGGGATTTCTCATTAATCAATCGGTTAGGTTTACGTTCCGTTCCTTGCACTAGCTGCACCTCCGCGGGTAAGTTTCACCACAATCTTACCAAATATGCGGCAAAAAGGACACAAACCCTTTCGGATTCGTGTCCTTCGAGCACGATTGCGAATCGTTCGTTATCCTTGTTTGCCTTCGATCGCAACCATTAGAATGGCAGCGGCAAGCCCTAAGCGGCGATCCAGCTCATTATTCGTATCCAGCGAGAAATCGACATTCAGCTTGCTGACGAAAGGATTGAAGTTCTGCTTAAACTCCGTCACTTTATTGCCGCGAAGCGATACGCTGAACTTCTGTGGAATCAGATTCGTCAAGAATCTTCTGAGCAGCGCCATCATTACACTGTCCTCTTGAATGAGGCCAACCTCTTCTTCGGAAGCATTGAGAATGACCCATTCATCCTTCAGAATCGACTTCATGCCTTTCCTGCGGAGCGATCCGAGGTTCTCACCTGTCACTGCGTCCACGACATCATAAGTAGCTGAGAAATCGATAACGCTGCGCGCTTGAATCGTAATCAGCTCTTGCTGCATGGATTCGTCGCTATACAGCCGAATATCTTCCTTCAGCTTGAACGCCTTCATCTGCGAGAACATGACTACTTGTTCATTCTCATCGAAAATCTCAAATTTAGCGCCCAACAGTGATAATATTTGCTTTCTGACCAAATACTTCGTATTTGCGAATTTCGAGTTCATTGCCAAGCCTCCCCATTATGTATGCGTCTAGCAATTTCGACAGAATTCTCATAACTTCTATAAATAAAATTCGACATGAGGCAGCAAAATCCTCCCTCTTCCATCCACCTAAGGGTTCCTTTAGGAGCACCGTTTTATTTCGAGTAGTTGCAAACAGTTGACGCGCCTATCTCTCCGCAATAGTATGGAAATTAATTCCGATTAACCTCCCCAATAGAAATAAGGAGATTACTGCATGAAATCAAATAACGATTCATCACTTCCCGTGATTAATCAACGTGAGCTTAATCGTGCATTGCTGGCTCGGCAAATGCTGCTGCAGCGTGAGAATATATCGTCTATGGAAGCCATCGAACGATTTATCGGTCTGCAAGCACAAGCTGTGAATCCACCTTATTACGCGTTATGGAATAGGCTTGAGAACTTCCAACAGGAACATTTGGCCGAATTAATTATCCATAAGCAAGTGGTTCGTATCGCGTTAATGCGCTCTACTATTCATCTCGTATCGACACGCGATGCGCTTGCGCTTCGTCCTTGGATCCAGCCCGTTCTTGATCGCGCGCTGAAAGGCGCCTACGGCAAACATATCGCTGGTGTCGATCTTCAAGCAGCAGCTGCTGCTGGTCGTGAGATACTCGAGACTGCGGGACCCATGACCTTAAGCGACCTAGGTAAGCGTTTAAATGAACAGTGGCCTACAGTGGATCACGATGCGCTTGGAGCAGCCGTTCGTAATTCGGTGCCGCTTGTCCAAGTGCCTCCGCGCGGGTTATGGGGTGTAAGCGGACAAGCTCTGCATACGACGATCGAAGCTTGGCTGGGTCAGTCCCTCTCGCTTGGAACCGTTGCTGAAGCTTTGTTGGTGCGGTATTTGCAGGCGTACGGACCTGCTGCAGTGAAAGATTTTCAAGCGTGGTCCGGATTGACGAAGCTCCGTGATCTGTTCGAGCATATGCGCCCGAGACTTATTCTGTTTCAGAATGAACAAGGCGAAGAACTGTTCGATCTGCCGGATGCTCCGCGTCCTGATTCATCTACTGAGGCTGCGCCTCGCTTTCTAGGGGAATTCGATCATATTCTGCTGTCGCATGCGGATCGAACCAGAATCATCGATGATTCCGATCGCCGCCGCATCATTACGAACAATGGTCTTGTGAAAGCTTCCATTCTTGTCGACGGATTTGTTGCCGGCTTATGGACGATTCAAGAGCGAGGGAACACAGCCGTGCTGAATATTGAACCGTTCCATTCACTGACATCCGAACAGCGACAATTGCTTAAGGATGAAGGAGAGCGGCTGCTTCGTTTCGCAACCGATGGCGCATTGCAATTTGACATATCGTTTGCAGACCAGGCAAATGACTAGAGAGGAATAGGAAATTAATGACCGAATCAATGACGACTATACCCTTCCAACACCTTTGCTCCGTTCTTTCGCTTGGCCAACTGCAAGGCGAACCACTGCCTTTGTCTGGCGGATATTTGCATCATATGTATGGAATCAAGACTACACAAGGCAGATTCGCAATCAAAGTGCTAAATTCATTCATCATGCAGCGCCCAACGGCGATAACGAATTTTGTTCGTTCCGAGCGAATTGCCAACATAGCCGCGAAAGTCGTGCCTGCTGCCCCTGCGATTCAATTTGATGGAGTAACGCTGCATAAGCTTGGCCACTACTATTTGCAAGCCTTCAATTGGGTTGAAGGCGTCGTTTTGAAGCCAGACGACATATCCATTAATCACTGCACAACAATCGGAGCGATATTGGCGGACCTCCATCTCGCCGATTTCTCGACCTTATCGATTGAACCGCCAAATGCAGCAAACGGTGAGCAAACGATAGATTGGAATGAATATTTGAAACTAGGCGAAGACAGAATGCTCTGTTGGATCGAACAGCTGCGCGATATCATCGATAAACTATACATATGGGATGCCGAAGCTAACGAAGCTGTCATTAAACTTTCCGTTCATACCGTCATCAGCCATAATGATCTCGATCCGAAAAATGTGCTTTGGGACAATAGGATCCCAACCATTATTGATTGGGAATGCGCGGGCTTTATTAATCCGATGCAGGACTTAATCGAGACAGCGCTGTATTGGGCGACGGATCGTGCCGGCAATGCAGATCAGAAGCGTTTTCTAGCTTTCATTCATGCCTATCAAGCCAAGACAGGGCCTCTGGCGACAGATTGGCGAATCGTATTGTCAAGCGGTTTCACCGGCAAGCTCGGCTGGCTAGCCTATAATCTTAGACGCTCGCTTGGAATTGAAAGCAATGATGCTGCGGAGCAGCAGCTTGGTACGGAACAAGTAATGGCTACACTGCAAGCACTATGTCATTACGAGGAACAAATCGAGAAAATCGAGACGTGGCTTCGTTCAATCGCAAGCAATTAAGAAGGAGCTGCTTCCATGTGAAGCGGCTCCTTCGTTAATAACGATACTTACACCCGCTCGCCGTTAAACACTTGCAGATCCATCGGCGCAGCCATGAATGCAGACGCTTGTTTGACGAACGATTGAAAATGCTCGCTCGCGTTGTGGAGAGCAATCGCAGCTTGATCCCGCCACAACTCTACCATCGTGTAGCGATGCTCCTGTTCTGTGCTTTTCAGCAAATCGTAAGCGATATTTCCTTCCTCCGCTCGACTCGCTGGGAGCAGGACATGGACTGCCTCAAGGAATACTTCCTCTTGGTCCGGAATGATTTGTAGATGAGCATGAACGATAAGCATGGAATCAACCTCCGCAATCAAATACGCCCTTGGCGCGTTTCTTCTCATTATTTCCTTCGACACGCTAACTTAGCACAAATACCCCTTAGCCTGCAGAGAACATCCAGATTGGATATTCGTTGCAGATTAAGGGGCAATCCATAAGTGCGTTTCATTTATGACTGTCTAGGCGGCTTGTTATAGCCCTTATCCCCGTATGGCTGTAGCTTCTCAAGCCACTGCTTCTCGAGCATCTTGAGCTCCCACTTCACGTCGGCGATTTTCTCCGTATCCTTCTGTTCCAGCACTTCGTACGTAAACGCTTCCTTGCCGAACTCTTTCCAGTCCTTCTGCAGCTCCAGGTTCGCAAATCGGCCCATATCAAGCTGCATTTGAAGCGTAAGCCATTTGTTCTTCAGATTCAGATGACTGTCGATGAAGATCTTCCCGTTCACCTTATTCGTAATCTGCGTAATGCCCATGAACGTCTTTATTTCCTTGAACTGCTCCTGCAGCTCCTTGCGTCTGCTTTTATCCATAGCGCCTTAATACCCCATATCCTTCAAAATACTCGACAGCACGCGCAGCCTTTCGCCGATTAGCTCGCCGTCATCACTCAACGCTTGATTGAACAGCTTAATGTCTTCGTTAATTCGATCATTGTCCGTGCATACAGACACCGTCATCGCATCGCCTTGCAGACCAACCCGATCGATGGTTGGGTTCGCCGGGTCATACAAATTCTCATACCGGTATGCCTCGCGAAAATGGGACATCGACCGCGATATCAGAATCGCAAGGTCAAGCACGCGGTGAAGCGGCAGCTCCTCCGACTGTCTCGACCATTTCTCGCCTGTATAACGCCACACTTTGGCCGAAATATCGACTTTGCCTCTATCGTTCCATTGCGCAAGCCCAAGCGACAGTCCCTTCGCGTCCGTCTTGCCTGCGAAACGTCCATCGACCTGCTCATAGTTCTCCGATACAATGACCGGCTTATGTTTTAATGATGTAGGAATGTTCATGTAGGGATCATCTCCATTTACTAATTTACTAAATTACTAAATCGACTTCTCCATCATAGCTCGATCTGCTCCCTCCTGTCAATGAAGCCTTCAGCGGAAAATTCGAGACTCGTATGGATGCCCCTTCGTCTATGAACGTTAAACTTTCCAATACGATGACAAAATAAAAACCGGCGCATCTCGTCATGAGACGCGCCGGCCAATCTTACAGCCTTGCTTATTGTTGTGGAGGCAGATTCAACTGCCAATTAATATCGAACTTATCCGTTACTTGACCGTAGCATTTGCTCCAGAACGTTTCTTGAAGCTCCATGCCTACAGTGCCTCCATCCGACAGCTTATTGAAGATGGAGCGAAGCTCGTCCTCGCTGCTGCCTTGGTAGGACAACGTGATGTTATTACCTAGCGTGAATGGCATGCCTGGGAACGTATCCGAGAACATCATCGGCGAGGAGCCAACGTTGATCATCGCGTGCATGATCAGATTCTTCGCCTCTTCAGGCAGTGGGAAATCCGGGCTTTGCGGCGATTCGCCAAACGTAGAAATCGTGACAATCTCCGTGTTGAATACTTGCGCGTAGAATTCGACTGCTTCGCGGGTGTTCCCGTTGAAATTCAAATACACATTGATTGACATGAATGAGGTTCGCTCCTTCTAATATCGCGATTGAACGTACAAACTACAGCCTTCTAAGGCTTGTCCGCACATGTCCTCCTCTATTATAGCCTTCGAACCGTCTACAACATAGCACATAATGGTTCTATTTTAGACAATTTTCCATTTTAGGACTTTAGTTTGATCCATTTTGTTTCCCAAGTACCGATTGCCGCATTCCCTTTTCCGGTATATAATGGCACTAACGCGCGTCCAGAAGGGAGCAAATCATGCGAAGTGAAGACATTGCCAAGCTGGCAGGCGTATCTCGCAGCACCGTATCCCGTGTTCTTAACAACTACCCCGACATCCCGCAGCGGACACGCGAGAAGGTTCTGCGAATCATCGAACAGTATCATTACGAGCCGAATACATCCGCCCGAGCGCTAGCCGGCAAAGGGACGGATACGATCGGACTGTTCGTTGTCAGCATGGCTGAGCGCCTAACCGGCAATCGTATCTACCAGAATCACTACTTCGCGCCTATCGTCGATACCGTTATCGACACGGCCAACGCAGCCGGCTATTATGTGCTCGTTCACACCGTTTACACGCAGGACGATTACTTGAAAATCAAGCAAGCCTATCAGCAGCGGCGAATCGACGGCGGCATTATCGTCGGTACACAGAAAGATACTGAGTGTATCACGGATATTGCTCGTCTCGGCAAACCGTTCGTTCTAATCGACTATGACACAAGCGAATTGACGGACCAGGCCTTGGACCAGCATCCGATGTCGATCATTAACTCGGATGATTTCGAAGGGGCTTGCGAAGCGATGCGTCATCTCATTCGGCTTGGCCATCGCAGGATCGGCCATATCCGAGGCAGGATGAATACGTATTCCGGCCGCCAACGTTTTCTTGCGTACGAGACGATTATGAATGAGTATGGCCTTCCTTATGATGATCGTGATATCGTCGATGGCGATTTTCTGAAAGACGCCGCCTATGAGCAAATTGTTCGCATGCTAAAGCTGGACCATATGCCGACAGCCTTATTTTCCGCCAACGACGATATGGCGCTCGCCGCCATTCAAGCGTTTCACGACAACGGCATACGGGTACCCGATGACATCTCGATTATCGGTTTCGACGACATTCCGATCGCATCGCAATACATCCCGAGCCTCAGTACGGTTCGCCTGCCGATCTACGATATGTCGAAGGAAGCGGTCAATCAGATTGTCGGCATGTGCAGCAGTGGCACCTCATCACCTCTTTCCTCATCTTTTCCTACCGAACTTATCATCCGAGATTCCTGCAAGCGTCTGTGAACCTATCCCAAGGTTCACTTCTTTTTGGCGTGAGCTAACGCGCGTTAGTTAGTTCATAACAAGTTAGTTGAATATAACTAATTCCCATTTCGAGAGGAGCTGCTTTATCCAATGAAATTCGGTTACTTCGATGATGTGAACAAGGAATATGTCATCACGACGCCGCAGACGCCTTACCCTTGGATCAACTATCTCGGCAATGAAACCTTCTTCGGACTGATCTCCAACACGGCCGGCGGCTATTGCTTCTACCGTGACGCTCGTCTTCGCCGCTTGACGCGTTACCGCTACAACAACATCCCTGTCGATAATGGCGGTCGTTACTTCTACGTTAACGACGAAGGCGACATCTGGACGCCGGGCTGGATGCCGGTGAAGAAGAAGCTTGACCGCTACGAATGCCGTCACGGCCTCGGCTATACGTCGATTACAGGCGAACGCAATGGCATCAGCGTTACGCAGCTGTCGCTCGTACCGCTGTCGTATACGGGCGAAGTGCACCAAGTTACGGTAACGAACAAATCGAATACGACGAAATCGGTGAAGTTGTTCTCGTTCGTAGAATTTTGCTTATGGAATGCGAATGACGACATGACGAACTTCCAACGCAACCTGAGCACGGGCGAAGTTGAAATCGAAGATTCGGTTATTTATCACAAAACAGAATACCGCGAGCGCCGCGATCATTTCTCCTTCTATTCGGTCAACTCGCCAATCGATGGTTACGACACGGACCGCGAATCGTTCCTCGGCGCTTATAACGGCCTTGACGCTCCTCATGCGGTGACAATTGGTCATGCATCCAACTCTAAAGCAAGCGGCTGGTCGCCAATCGCTTCCCACCAGCTGAACATTACGCTGGAGCCAGGCGAAGAGCGTTCGTTCAACTTCGTCCTTGGTTACGTGGAGAATCCGGAAGAAGAAAAATGGTCCGCTCCAGGCGTCATCAACAAATCGCGTGCTTACGAAATGATCCAGCGTTTCGCAACGAAAGCAGACGTGCAGCAAGCGATGTTCGACCTTGAAGCGTACTGGGAGCGACTGCTCAGCAAGTACACGATTGCATCCGGCGACGAGAAGCTTGACCGTATGGTCAACATCTGGAACCCGTATCAATGTATGGTTACGTTCAACATGTCCCGCTCCGCTTCGTATTTTGAATCGGGTATCGGCCGCGGCATGGGCTTCCGCGATTCGAACCAAGACCTGCTTGGCTTCGTGCATCAAATCCCTGAGCGCGCTCGCGAGCGGATCATCGACATTGCTTCCACGCAATTCGAGGATGGTTCTGCGTATCACCAATACCAGCCGCTCACGAAGAAAGGCAACAACGAAGTCGGCAGCGGCTTCAACGACGATCCCCTCTGGCTCATTCTCGGTACGGCTGCGTATATCAAGGAAACAGGCGACATGTCCATTCTCGACGAACAAGTGCCGTTCGACTGCAATCCAGACAACACGGCAACGCTGTTCGAGCATTTGAAACGTTCGTTCTTCCATGTGATCAACAACCTTGGACCGCACGGTCTCCCGCTCATCGGCCGCGCAGACTGGAACGACTGCTTGAACCTGAACTGCTTCTCCAAGGAACCAGGCGAATCGTTCCAGACGACCCAGAACATCGAAGGCCGCATCGCAGAATCCGTCTTCATCGCAGGCTTGTTCGTATTCGTAGGTCCTGATTACGTTGAGCTGTGTAAACGCCGCGGTCTGGATCAAGAAGCAGCTGAAGCACAAGCATACATCGATCAAATGCGTGAAGTTACGCTGGAGCATGGGTATGACGGCGATTGGTTCCTCCGCGCATACGACCACTTCGGTAACCCGATCGGCAGCCATACGAACGATGAAGGCCGTATTTTCATCGAACCGCAAGGCTTCTGCGTTATGGCGGGCATCGGCGTAGAGGATGGCCGTGCACTTCGAGCACTGGAATCGGTTAAGGAGCATCTGGAGACGGATTACGGAATCGTGCTGCAGCAGCCGCCATATTCGGAGTACTATTTGAACCTGGGAGAAATCTCCTCCTACCCTCCGGGTTACAAAGAAAATGCGGGCATTTTCTGCCACAACAATCCGTGGATCATGATGGCGGAGACGGTTCTTGGCCGCGGCGACCGAGCATTCGACTTGTACAAGAAAATTGCCCCTGCGTACCTTGAAGATATTAGCGAGATTCACCGCATGGAGCCATACGTTTATGCCCAGATGATCGCAGGCAAAGATGCTGTACGTCACGGAGAAGCGAAAAACTCGTGGCTGACAGGTACGGCAGCGTGGAACTATATCGCGATTACGCAAGCGATTCTCGGTATCCAACCGGACTTCGACGGTCTACGCATCAATCCATGTATCCCGCAAGCATGGGATCGCCTCGAGATTACGCGCGTATTCCGCGGCGACACCTATCGGATCGTTATTACGAATCCGGATCATGTGAGCAAAGGCGTAGCACGCGTATCCGTGAACGGCCAGCAGCTCGAGAACGCTGTCGTGCCTGCATTCGGCGACGGCCGCGAACACCTCGTCGAAGTCGTACTCGGCGAGTCGATCGCACAAGAGGCAGTGCAAGCGTAAATGATGAAGGGACTGCACCTTCGCCGTCGCGAGGGTCAGTCCCTTTTTTTGATGAGTATGTAGGATTAGGCTCGAGCTGCAGATGTCGCACCCCGTACGTGGTGCATTCCTGCGCCTTATTCGCTCCACCAGCGCCAGCTATACCTCATGTGGTGCACTTCTGCACCTTATTCGCTCCACCAGCGCCAATTGCTCCTCACATGGTGCATTTCTGCACCTTATTCGCTCCATCAGCGCCAGTTGCTCCTCACATGGTGCATTTCTGCACCTTATTCGCTCCATCAGCGCCAGCTATACCTCATGTGGTGCATTCCTGCACCTTATTCGCTCCATCAGCGCCAGCTACTCCAGTAGGTGCACGATGCACCTACACAATCCCCTACCCTGCTCCCTTTACACAACAACGGGCTCTACAAGGTGTTTTTTAAACACTCGTAGAGCCCGTTTCACGTTAGTCTTCCAGCTGGCCGCCCAGCGTCAGAATAACTGCTTTGTCCTTTGTTACCACAACCGTGTGCTCGAATTGAGCCACCAGGCTGCCGTCCGTCGTCATAAGCGCCCAGCCGTCCGAGCCTTGAATGACGTGGTCTGCGCCTGTCGATACGAACGTCTCGAGCGCGATGACTTGGCCGTCCTCGAGAATCGTTTTATCGTCTGGATCGTAATAGCTTACAATATGCTCCGGCTCCTCATGCAGCGAACGTCCGATGCCGTGGCCCGTCAGGTTCTGCACGATGTGGAAGCCGCGCTTGCGCGTCTCGCGGAATACGGCAGCGCCGATGCTGTTCAGCTTCGCGCCTGCGCGCGCCTTCTTGATCGACACGTCAACCGCGTACTCCGCAGCTTCGAGCAGACGCTGCTTGATCGGAGACGAATCCGGTTGTACAACCGTTGTCGCGCCTGTGTCTGCATAGAAACCGTTCTTATACGCCGATACGTCCACATTGACGATATCGCCGACTTTCAACACGAGATCGCCTGGAATGCCATGCGCCACCGTTTCATTCACGCTGATGCAAGTATGTCCCGGAAACTCGTACATTTTGATCGGTGCTGATTCCGCCCCATATTTAGCCAGCAGCTCGCCGCCCATCTGGTCCAGCTCAAGCGTCGTGATTCCCTCTCGCACTTGTGCGATCAGCGTATCGCGTACATGGGCAACAATTGCTCCAATCTCGCGTAATCCTTGCCATTCCTCTTCTGTCTTTACGATCATGACGTTACTACATCCTTTCTCAATCCGCTAACAAGTAAACGGTAATCCCTTATTGCTATGCCTATCTTCTATATAAAAGTATACTCCATCCTACGCTTTGTTACCATCGCTAACCCGTTCGAACAATTGTCCAAAATGATAAATATCACAATCAGGGAATTCCCTGACGCCCTCTGATAAGCATGTATAGTACAATTATTCCAATCATTCATACTTCGACAAAAAGTGAGGGAAAACGACCAATGAAAGAGCGAAACTTCGGCCTTGTTCGAAAAATGGTACTCGGCATCACAGCTGTCTCCATCGTTACATATGGTACTAGCGCATTTTTCATCCTCGTCTTGAAGAATTGGATGCCATCCTCCATACCGGATTGGGCCTTCAGCATCGGGACTTTAAGCCTTGGCATCATCTGGACAGGCATTCTAGGCTGGCTGACCGCCGCCTGGCTGATCAAGCCGCTCGTGCAGTTGACTCGAGCCGCTGACGAAGCAGCAGAAGGCAATCTGCTCGTCGATGTCCAAGCAAGAGGCACTGGCGACGAACTGCAGCAGCTGTCCACTTCCTTCCATCGCATGCTGACGGACTGGCGCACGATTGTCGCAGGCTTGACTAGCAATGCGAATTCGGCTGATGCAAGCGCAGATGAATTAAAGCTCGCTATCGAACAAGCGGCCCATCATATCGAACGAATCGCTACCGCGGTAGAACGAATCGCAGCCGATGCAGACAGTCAAGAACGTTCATCGACCGTCATGGCCAAATCGATCGACCGTCTCGTTCAATACGCTTCCCACAATGAGACAGAAGCCGAAGCGACCAGCCGGTTGGCCGAACAGATGACGGAGACGACTCGAGCCGGAACGGCTTCAATTGGATTCATGCTTACCGACTTGCGCCGAATGGCAGAGCAAAGCATTGAGCTTGAACAAGCCGTCCGCTCCCTCGAACAGCAGGTGCACCAGATTAGCCAAGTATCAGATGTCAGTGCGGAATTCGCCGAGCAGACCCACCTTCTAGCGCTTAATGCATCGATCGAAGCGGCACGCGCCGGCGAGCATGGCCTTGGTTTCTCGATCGTTGCCGGCGAAGTGAAGAAGCTGGCGACCAAGAGCGCCGAAGCCGTTGGCGACATCCGTCAGCTGGTCCAAGATGTTCAGATCCGTTTTGAATCGGTCAGCGACAAAATCGCAGCTCAGCTCGCCGATGTCAAACAGCAATCGGAACGCGGCGAGTCGATTGCGAGTGCCTTGCACCAAATGAACGCAGAGACGGCACAAGTTGGCGAGTCTGTCACTCGTATAGCAGATTTCTGCACGAGCCAGACATCCGATGCAGCCAAGCTGCTTGACGAAGCGAGACGCGTGATGAAAGCTGCTTCCGCCATCACTTTAGAAGCACGCGACGTCCTCTCGTCCACGCAAGAGCAAACCGCTGTCATGGAGGAAATCGCAGCCTCATCCGAATACATGCGCGCCCAATCGGCCGAATTGAAAGGCCGCACAGCTTACTTCCAGGTGTAAATGTACCAATTGTCGCGTCGAAGACGCGAAGTACTACCCTATTAAGCCCTTAGATCCCGCAGGGTTCCCCTCGCTAGAGCGCCAATCGTAAAGCGTGTCCCATAGGGACGAAAGCGAGCACTAGCACACTCCAGCTCAATAGCGTCGAACTGTATGCGGACGTTCTATCGCACCTAGACACAGCCGAAACGATCCCCTTTATCGCTGTCTATAGACCAGTCCTTCCGGGGTCCCGGGGTTGGAAACCCCGGGGGCCCTCCCTTGCAGGGAGGGTTTGGGTGGGTAGAAATTTTTGAGGGTTTGGGTGGGTAGAGAAAAAAATAAACGCTTCGTCATCCAAGATGACGAAGCGTTCTTTATTATAATTAGCGGTTGAGACGGTAGTACAGGTCGTTCCAACGAAGCTCGTTGCGGAACTGTTGAATTGTCGTATCTTTGCCGATTACGACAACTTCAATGTTCGTCAGTTCAGCCCAGTCAAGCAGCTGCTCCGTCGTAACTGCGTACGACAGTACCGTGTGGTGAGCGCCGCCTGCATGGATCCATGCTTCTGCCGATACAGCAAGGGATGGCTCTGGCTTCCACAGAACGCGTGCTACCGGCAGGTTCGGCAGATCTTGCGTAGGTTGTACAGCTTCCACTTCGCTGATGATCAGGCGGAAACGGTTGCCCATGTCGATGAGCGATGCGTTAACTGCTTTGCCCGATTTGCCGTCGAACGTAATACGCGCTGGATCTTCTTTGCCGCCGATGCCGAGTGGATGAACTTCGATGCGCGGCTTCGTAGCCGAGATCGTCGGGCAAACCTCGAGCATATGAGCGCCGAGAATCATCTCGTTGCCTGGCTCGAAGTGGTACGTGTAATCTTCCATGAACGACGTATCTTTGTTCTCAGCGATGATCTTCATCATGCGCGTCAGAGCTGCTGTCTTCCAGTCGCCTTCGCCAGCGAAGCCGTAGCCTTGCTCCATCAAACGTTGAACAGCAAGACCTGGGAGCTGCTTCATGCCGTGCAGATCTTCGAACGTCGTCGTGAATGCCGAGAAGCCGCCCTCTTCGAGGAACGATTTCATTGCAATCTCGATGCGAGCTTGATAACGGATCGAGTCCATAGCCGCTGCATTCGCTTGCGTTTCGGCCGTAATTTCATAGGATTCGTGGTATTCGGTCATCAGCGCGTCAACTTGTGCTTCTGTTACAGCGTTTACACGCTCAACCAGGTCACCGATGCCGTAGCCGTTGATCGACCAGCCGAATTTGATTTGCGCTTCTACTTTATCGCCTTCCGTTACCGCTACTTGACGCATGTTATCGCCGAAGCGCGCGACCTTCAGGTTCGTGCCTTCCGAGAATGCTACAGCCGTACGCTGCCAGCCTGCGAGCTTCTCGCGAACGCCTGCTTCTTCCCAGTGGCCGACAACAACTTTACGAGCTACGCCCATGCGAGCGCCGATGAAGCCATGCTCACGGTCGCCGTGTGCCGATTGGTTCAAGTTCATGAAGTCCATGTCGATCGTTTCCCATGGAATGTCACGGTTGAATTGCGTGTGCAGGTGGAGCAAAGGCTTCTTGAGTGCGTTCAGACCTGCGATCCACATTTTCGAAGGAGAGAATGTGTGCATCCAAGTGATGATACCTGCACAGTTGTCGTCAGCCGTTGCATCTTTACATACTTGGAAGATCTCTTCCGGCGTCTTGACAACCGGTTTGAATACGATTTCGAAAGGAATCGCAGCATCTTGGTTGAAGCTCTCTACCATTTGGAAAGAATGAGCATCTACTTGCTGCAGCGTTTCAGGACCGTACAAGTGCTGGCTGCCGGTTACGAACCAGAATTGATAACGTTTAGTTTGAAGCATGGAACGAGTCCTCCTTATAGTGGCGAATAATTATGATTGACGTATCTTGACTTGTATGTACATGTTGCGAGCAAATCCTATCCATATCGCGCAAAGGTTTATTCATATAACCAAGGTGCTAGATGAATTGGGCTTCTCCGCTTTAACAACTTGTACGAACAAGTTCCACTTCCTCATTGTAACGTTCCTGTATAACGTTTTCAAGCGTTAATTTGTATTCCCACGCAGCAAAAATAATATGTACGTTTGCGACAGGTTGCAACATTAATCCTTGACAATGATACAGTTTGTATCATAAATTAAGAGGTAGGGATGTAGTAGTAAACGACTACTTCTGGTTTTATGCAGTCGTAAGTCCAAACTTGCAGTATACCGTAAGGAGCAATGACATGACCATGACGATGGGAGATCGATTGAGGGAGCTGAGGCTTCGAAAAAACTTATCACAAGAGGAGGTGGCGCGCCAAATCGGGATAACCCGCTCGGCATACAGCCATTATGAAATCAACAACAGACAGCCGGTCTATGATACGTTAATCAAGCTGTCCTCCTATTTCGATGTTTCGCTGGATTACATTATCGGCGGTGAAACGGACAAAACATTGTCCGGCATCAACTCCGATACCGTTGAGATTTTTCGACTGCTGAGCAATATGGATCAAGACAAACGCAAACAGTCGATTCACAAAATGATTGATGTCATCCGGCAGTCGGAATGATTGCCGAATGATGCCAACGTTATTCATTTAGACGCTATGACTCCGATTCACTCTAGGATTCCGATGCAATGTATGATGTATCAGATGAAGCGCGGGAAGCATAACCAATGCACCTGCTGCATACCCTGCCGCAATGTCGCTCAAGTAATGCACGCCGAAAAATAGCCGGCTGAAGCCAACACAAGCAATGCCTATTATACCGACGGTCGATGCGATCCACTTGGCAGCCCGGCCGGCTAAGGCGTACAGCACGAAAGATGCCGTAATCGTTCCGTACACAGCCATTGCGAGCATTGCATTGCCACTCGGAAAGCTTGAACCATCCACCTCTATCCCCCACGCACCTGCAGGTCTAGGACGGTCTACCCAGCCCTTGAGCAGCTGATTGATGACATAGGCGACGATTCCAGACGCTGGAATATATAAGGCAGCCCAAGTACGGCGGTGAAGACCGAACCAGATGCTGTATAGCAGTGCTGCTGCCACGATAACCGTGGACGAGCCTAGATTCGTTACTGCTTCCCACAGCTGCTCTCCCTGCTGCCCCATCGATTGAATCGCCTCTGCGGCCTGCCGATCAACGGCAAGAGGTCCTGCGTCTGGCAGCGCCAGCACAATCCCTCCGAATAGCAGTGCGCTAACGGCAAACGCCCCTCCAGCAATCCATGCTTGTCTTTCCATATTACCCTCTCCTCTTCTTTAACGATGTAGTGCCAATGGCAGTCGGATGAGGAAAGACGCTCCTTCATCCACCGTATTGCGCGCCTCGATCCATCCACCGTGCTGGTGAATAATCTCTTTCACGATAGACAGCCCCAGCCCGCTTCCGCCTTCCGATGAATTGCGAGACTTGTCCTTCTTATAGAAACGGTCGAAGATATAAGGCAAATCTTCAGGGTCGATGCCGCAGCCTGTATCCGTTACTTCAATGACTACGGTGCCTCGCTCCTCTACTGCCTCTATCGTAATTCGGCGTTCCTTCTCGCTGTCTACGTCTGGCAAATAACGCAGCGCATTGTAGATCAGATTTGACATGACCTGCTCCATGCGGGCGATGTCGATCCGAATTTCTGGCATTCCTAAGCCTAACGATGCTCCGGCTGCGTACATTTCATTGCCTGCAAGCGTCGTTCCGTTGTATATCGTGCGGAGTGCGCCACCTGCCCGCTGTACATCGGTCTCGAATGAGAACTGTACCGATTCCAGCCAGCCGATCACGCTCACATTCTCGTAGTGGAACCGGACTTGTCCCGCCTCCAGCTTGGACAATTCGAACAGATCATCGATCAGACTGTTGAGACGCGACAGCTTGCCGAGCATCATGTTAAGATGACGCTGCTGCTGGTCTTTATCCTCAATCAGACCATCCCGCATAGCCTCCAGATAACCTTGCACTAGCGTCATCGGAGTTCGCAAATCATGCGATATGTTCGACAGCAGATGCCGCCTTGATTTCTCCAGCTTCTCCAATTCGATATTCGACAGCTCCAGAGACTCGTTCGACTGCTTCAGCTCATTCGTGCGAAGCTCTACTCGCTGCTCTAGATTCGCATTCAACTCGCGCAGTTCGTCTGATACGAGCTCGACTTGCTGCATGGCGTGCGTGAATCGATTCGAGAGAATGATGGATTGAACCAATATGAAGAACGTAATACCGAACGGCACAAGCTGTACAGATACATGTTGTTCGCTGTAGAACAGAATGTCATTAATGACAGTGAAGATAAAGAACGTAATGCCTGCCAGTACGAGCGCTGCTCCTTCCCGCTTGCGAATAAGAGCACGAATGACGACATACAGACAGGTTGCACATACAGTGACGATATAGAGCTGATAGGCCGCTAATACGCGCGTGTACGTGAGCACAGGCAGTACAGCCGTCGCAACAGACAACGTGTACCCAATCGTATTGAAGATCCAATACGTGCGTTTGGAGCCTTCATGCGGGAACATGCGGTGTATGTACGTATATCCCGTTACACCGCACAGAGCGAATGCGATGTACTCAATCCGCATCCCCAGCTCCCACGAGCCCCCTGGGAACCGCTGGAACAGCATCGTTTCACCCGTAACGCCCATCCGGAGCGCCACGCACAAGCAGAGCAAACCGAAGGACAGCGTGAACCGTTCCCTTTTGCGAAACGCATAAAGACCCATATGATAGGTGCCGATAATAAACAGACTGCCGATAATGAGCATCTGCTCTGCAACCGCAAGCACCTCTTGCCGTGCGATCTCCTGCGTCGTGCCAAGCCAGAAGCTTGTCCATATGCCGCCTTTGCGATGCTTGTAGTTGGATACCTGTATGACGAGCTCAGCCGAACCGTTGTTAGCGGCAAAAGAAACGACCCGCGGATACTGCTCCGCCTTGTTGTTCTCCGCAAGCTCATCCACTTGACCCGCCTCTGCAATCAATTCTCCATTAATCCACAGCTTATAAGCGGTCATAATGTTCGGCACCCGAATCGCCAATGTACCTGGCTGCTCAGGCACTCGAATGTGGAGCCGATACGTCGCATACCCGAGACCATCAATGACAGAAGGCTCTAGTTCATAGTTGTTCCAAGAGGAAGGTACACTAACGAAACTTTCCCCTAAAGAACTATCGCTCCAATCGGCATTAGGACCTAGCAGCTGGCCGCCATAGAATGCCCATGTCCCATCCATCTTGACACTGCCATCCTGCTTGAAGTCCCACCCGCTTAGATCAAGTTCTCCCTTTACTGCCTTAGGGTGACCGGAACTGTCTCCCATGCTGAATGAGTTGAACAGCCCTACATTCAGAATGACTGCGATAATTAACATGATGACGAAAATCCAAACTCTTTTGCGGATAGCCGTACCCTCCCCGGATCGTTGGCGCACAATGTCAGGCGTATGCCCGCGAATACTGCCGTGTTGTCGTTGCTTCATTTGCGCCGCTTCGATTATAATAATCGAGAAAGCAAGGAGGATGGAAGATGAATGTGAGCAAAATTTTGGTCGTAGATGACGAACCCGAAATCATTGAGCTCATTACGCTCTATCTCCAGCGCGAAGGGTACAGCGTGTACGCTGCTGATAATGGGCCGGATGCACTACGTATGATCCCGCAAGTTCAGCCGGATCTCATTCTGCTGGATGTGTTGCTCAAGCAGCTGAACGGACTGGATGTATGTCAACAAATCCGCCAAATTATCGATGTACCGATTTTGTTCGTCAGCGCGAAGAGTGATGATCAGGATGTCATTAACGGCTTGGCTGCAGGCGGCGACGATTATATTACGAAGCCTTTCAGTCCAGGACAGCTTGTCGCTAGAATCAAGGCCCATCTGCGTCGTCAGACGCTCAATATGCAGCATCATGGCGAGCATGATCGAAACCTGCTGATTTTCGATGGACTTGTAATCGATCTGACCGCTCGAACGGTTCGCGTACATAATCAGAACGTTGCTTTATCTGTCAAAGAGTTTGAACTGCTTTCGTTGCTTGCCAAGCAGCCTAACCGCGCCTTTCATCTAGCAACGCTCTATGAAGCTGTATGGGGTGTTGAGAGCATTGGCGATACAAGAACGCTGATGGTTCACATGAGCAATCTGCGTAAGAAGATTGAGCCTGATCCAACGAATCCGCGTTGGATCGTCACAATGCGCGGCGTCGGCTATAAATTCAATACCGAGGAAGGAAATGACTTACAGAATGTATATCGCTAGCAATTGGAAAGATTACGAAGTTATTGATACGGGCGAAGGGGATAAGCTCGAACGGTGGGGCAACTATACGCTTCGCCGCCCCGATCCGCAGATCATCTGGCCTATCACCAATGAAACCGGACTATGGAAGACTGCAGATGGCCATTACCATCGCAGCAATTCAGGCGGCGGACAATGGGAATTCCGCACGAAGCTTCCGGAGCGCTGGACGATCTCGTATGGTCCTCTCTCCTTCCATATTCGCCCGACTAACTTCAAGCATACAGGCTTGTTCCCCGAGCAAGCGGTGAACTGGGATTGGATTATGGAACGAATTCGGAACGCGAACCGTCCAATTCGTGTCTTGAATCTGTTCGGCTACACTGGCGGCGCTACAGTTGCGGCTGCAGCAGCTGGAGCCGAGGTGTGTCACGTTGACGCTGCGAAAGGCATGGTTCAATGGTGCAAAGAGAATGCCGAGCTGTCCGGGCTGCAAAACGCGCCTATCCGCTACATTACGGATGACGTCTTCAAGTTCGTTCAACGCGAACAGCGCCGTGAACGTCAATATGACGCCATCATTATGGACCCTCCTTCCTATGGACGCGGTACGAATGGTGAAACGTGGAAGCTGGAAGAAAACCTGTATCCATTCGTGGAGCTGTGCATGACGATTCTATCGGACAAGCCGTTGTTTGTTCTGATCAACTCATACACAACCGGTATCTCCCCATCGGTTCTGCATAACATTCTGACAATGACAGTCGGCCGCAAGTTCGGCGGTCAAATTCATTGCGGCGAGATCGGTCTGCCCATTACGAAATCCGGATTGAACCTGCCTTGCGGCATTCTGGGACGTTGGGAGTCGGGCGAATAATGGCCGGCTCGTCCGCTGAGCCTAACGGATCTCAGCGCCCTCCGATTCCTGTCCTGTTCGAGGATAATCATGTGCTGGTCGTCGTCAAGCCGCCAGGAACGCCGTCGCAGGAAGACGAATCTGGCGATCCGGATATGCTGACGCTGCTTAAGGAGGATCTGAAGATCCGCCACAACAAGCCAGGCAACGTGTTCCTCGGACTGGTCCATCGACTTGACCGTCCCGTCGGAGGCGCAATGCTGTTCGCCAAGACGTCCAAAGCGGCTTCTCGCTTGTCTGATACGGTTCGTACACGTGAGTTCGGCAAGAGGTACATCGCAGTCGTTCACGGCTCGCCTAAGCAAGCGCAAGCTACGCTGCGGCATTGGATGCGCAAGGACAGCAAACGGAACGTTTCGGACGTGTTCGATCGTCCGACAGCAGATGCGAAGGAAGCGGTGCTGGATTATGCGGTTATCGCATCATCCGGCGGCTTCTCTCTCGTGTCCGTGAAGCTGCACACTGGACGATCGCATCAGATTCGTGCGCAGATGTCAGCCATCGGCTGTCCGCTGTATGGCGACGCCAAGTATGGCGCGGCCTCCGGACAGCGATCAGCCTCGCATGGCACTGTAGCGCTCTGGTCAAGCTCCGTCTCCTTCCCGCATCCAGTCTCGAAGGAATGGCTGACCTTCCGCTCTCTCCCTTCACAGCAAGCTGTGGAGTGGTCTCGGTGGGAGGCGGCTGATCTGGAACGAGCTGCGCATCGATTCGACGCGTAATCTAGTAAACACAACAAAGCACCCTCTATTTGGATTCCCTTCTGGCAGCCATGCTGCATGACGGAAATCGGTAGAGGGTGCTTCTTAATGAAATAAGACGTAATCGCAGCCTGCTGCTACGATGAGCGGCTGATCGGCTCTGCAGTGCCATTCGTTACTTTGCCCAGCAAATAGACCAGCAGCTGCTGGTTGTGCGTCGAGATGCGATCAAGAGACGACTGAATATAAGTCGAACGAATCTCGATCCCGCGGTTCGCTTCTTCTACACCTTTATCCGTCATCGTCACCCATACAATACGTCGGTCCGACTCGTCACGATTACGGACGATCAATTCGCCGCGTTCCATCCGGTCCAGCAACGTCGTTATCGCTGCAGGCGTTGTCTCTAGATATTGCAGCAAATCCGATGGCTTCATCGGCTGATAGCGCTGCAGCAGTTCAAGCACATTCAATTGCCCTTCGGTCAAGCTAGGTGCCAGTGCTTCTTCCAAATGTGACTTCCACTCTTTCGTCAACTTCATCCACAATCGAGCAAAATCTTCTGAAATCATCATCTAAACCCCGCTTCCTGTCCGTATTCCTGCTTTCCTCATTATACCATTTGAAAATGTCGATTAAAAGGTTAATCAACTTAATAATTTGCGTCATTAATCGACGTCAGCCGTGAACATATTGACAGCGTTAGACATACAATGTGGCGAGGATTCGCGAATAGCGGCTTGCTTGCGGGTTATTGGTGTCGTTGCCCATATAGCTTGTACAAGCACGAAGGAGGTTGATTTGCAATGGATGACCGGAAAGCGGAGGTGTTAAGGAAGGTCCGCGCGTACGGCATATTGAACGACCCACAATGGCTGAATAAGCCGGACGAACCGGTGCCATTGTGGGTCCTTTTGGAAGCGCTCGTACAAATGATGGAGCGGCTTGAGCCGCCCCACACGCCTTACGACTAACTACTAGCTGCTAGATCGTAACGCTGCGCGTATAAATTTCTACAATCGAGTCATTCTTCTCTGGCGAGACGAGCGGTTTACCAACCGATCTGCGCTCATCGATCGGCGTTTTGTCGGTCGACAGCGTCCATGAAGCACCGCTCGCCGCCATAACTACAAGTGCTCTCTCTTGACGGCAGTAAACCGCGCCTACGAGACCATTGCCATTCGGTCTAACTCGCTTGCCTTCTTTGAACTCGAATGTTGCAATCCCTTTGCCGCCGCGGCCTTGAATCGGATATTCTGCCAACAGCGAACGTTTGCCATAACCAAGATCAGAGAGGACAAGCACTTCGCCTTCATCATCGGCAACGAGCGAGCATCCAACAAGCTCATCGTCATCCTTCAGCTGCATGCCTCGAACGCCCGCTGCGACGCGGCCCATAGGGTTAACTTCGCTCTCGGCGAAACGAATAGCCATACCTTGTCGGCTGACAAGCAGAAGCTCGCTTGTTCCAGTGCTCTCCAGCACAGCGATAATCTCGTCGCCGTCCGCCACTTTGGCTGCTGCAATTGCCGTAGATCGGTTCGACTTGTATTCCTTGAGCTCCGTCCGTTTCACCTGACCGCGTCTCGTAACGAACAGAAGCGAAGCGTTAGCGGCGATCTGCTCGAAGTCGCGTACGGTCACGATGCCAACGATCGCATCGTCCTTAGGAAGCGGCACGATATTAACGACTGCGGTGCCGTTATCTTTCCATTTGAACTCTGGAACCTGGTGGACAGGCAGTACGAAGTATTGCCCTTTCTTCGTGAACAGCAGCAGCGTATCGATCGTATTCACGCTGAGAAGATGACGAATGACATCGCCTTCCTTCACGCCTGCGCTGTCCAGTTCACCGCCTGAACGCGTATACGACAGCATCGTTGTCCGTTTAATATATCCGTCGCGGCTTAGCGTCAGCAGGACGTCTTCGGATTGAACCATAACCTCAAGGTTGACCTTCAGCTCTTCAACCTCGCCGCGAATGTCGGATCGACGGTCGATGCCGAATTTGGTTCGAATCTCGAGCATTTCCTCGCGAATAACGCTGAGCAGCTTCTTCTCGCTCTCCAGAATGCTGCGCAGGTAAGCGATACGCTTCTGCGTTTCACCCAATTCCTTCTCAAGCTGCGTAATCTCCAGGTTCGTCAGACGATACAGTTGGAGGGTCAGAATCGCATCTGCTTGGCGCTCTGAGAAGAGGAACTTGGCTACGAGATTGTTCTGCGCGTCTTGGCGGTTCTTGGACGCCTTGATCGTCGCGATGATCTCGTCCAGCAGATTGAGCGCCTTCACGAGTCCTTCGAGTACGTGAGCGCGGTCTTCTGCTTTCTCCAGTTCGAACTTCGTCCGATTCGTCACAACTTCCTTCTGGTGATCGATGTAAGCAGCCAGCATCTCTTTAAGACCAAGCTGTTTTGGCGCCTTATTCACGATTGCGACCATGTTGAAGTTATACGTGACTTGAAGATCGGTCTTCTTGAACAGATACGCAAGAATTCCTTGTGCGTCAGCATCTTTCTTCAGCTCGATGACGATGCGAAGGCCATTGCGTCCGCTTTCGTCCCGCACCTCAGCAATGCCTTCTACCTTCTTCTCGAGACGAATGTTCTCCATTGCCGTAACGAGACGGGCCTTCACGACTTGGTAAGGAATTTCGGTAATGACGATCTGCTGCTTACCGCCGCGAAGGTCTTCAATCTCGGCCTTCGAGCGTACGTAGATACGCCCTTTGCCCGTTGTATACGCTTCACGGATACCTTCGGCGCCCATGATTGTACCGCCTGTCGGGAAATCCGGTCCGCGGACGATCGACATCAACTCGTCGATCGACATCGATGGATTGCCCATCAGCGCGAAGCAGGCATCGATTACTTCCCGCAGGTTGTGCGGAGGAATTTCGGTCGCGAAGCCTGCCGAGATACCGGTGACACCGTTCACGAGCAAGTTCGGATAACGCGACGGCAGAACGATCGGTTCCTTCGTCGTGTTGTCGAAGTTGTCCTTGAACGGCACCGTACGTTTATCTATGTCACGAAGCAGCTCCATCGCGATCTGCGACAGTCTTGCTTCGGTATAACGCATTGCTGCAGCAGGGTCATCGTCCTGCGAACCCCAGTTGCCGTGGCCGTCGATGAGCGGATGGCCCATCTTCCACGGCTGTGCCATTCTAACCATACCTTCATAAATCGATGAGTCCCCGTGCGGATGATAGTTACCCATGACGTCGCCGACCGTCTTCGCAGACTTGCGATATGGTTTGTCCGGCGTATTACCTGCGTCGTACATCGCGTACAGAATACGGCGCTGTACGGGCTTCAAGCCATCGCGAACGTCAGGAATGGCACGATCTTGAATAATGTATTTGGAATATCGGCCGAACCGATCGCCGACGACTTCTTCGAGAAACGCTGGCAGAAACTGTTCCAGCATACCCATTATGCTCTCCTCCTACTCCTCGAATTCGGTAAAATCGACGTTGTCGATAATCCACCGTTTTCGCGGATCGACCTTATCGCCCATAAGCGTGGACACACGCCGTTCCGCCTTCGCAGCGTCTTCGATTTGAACCTGCAGCAGCGTACGGGTTTCCGGGTCCATCGTCGTCTCCCACAGCTGTTCCGGGTTCATCTCGCCAAGACCTTTATAACGCTGAAGCTCGTAGTTCTTGCCGAATTCTTTCAGATAGTTCTGGAGCTGCTCGTCCGTCCATGCATAGCGCACCGTCTCCAGCTTCCCGGACTTGCGGGTCAGCTTATACAGCGGCGGCTGTGCGATAAACACCTTGCCTGCGTCAATTAGAGGCTTCATGTACCGGTAGAAGAATGTCAGCAGCAGCACTTGAATATGTGCGCCGTCCGTATCGGCATCGGTCATTATGATGATTTTGTTGTAGTTGCATTCTTCGTCGTCGAATTCTGAACCTACACCGGCGCCGATAGCCGAAATAATCGCTTTGTACTCGTCATTCTTCAGAATGTCGAGCAGCTTCGCTTTCTCCGGGTTCATCGGCTTGCCCTTCAGCGGCAGAATCGCCTGATACTTCGAGTCGCGCCCCTGCTTCGCAGAACCGCCTGCCGAGTCTCCTTCGACGATAAACAGCTCGTTGCGAGAAGTGTCCTTCGACTGCGCAGGCGTCAGCTTGCCGCCCAAGTTCGAGCTTTCGCTCTTCTTCTTGCCGGAGCGAATTTCTTCGCGTGCCTTGCGCGCCGCTTCGCGCGCTCTTGACGCTTGAATTGCCTTTTTCATTAGCATTTGTGCGGTCTGCGGGTTTTCCTCGAGGAAAACGGCCATTTTGTCCGCGACAACAGCATCTACGGCACTGCGTGCCGATGCACTGCCGAGTTGATCCTTCGTCTGACCGACGAACTCGACCTCGGACATTTTAATATTAATGACAGACATCATGCCTTCGCGCAGATCGTTGCCCTCAAGGTTCTTATCCTTCTCTTTGAGCAGCCCGTTCTTACGTGCATAATCGTTCATAATTCGCGTATACGCGGTCTTGAAGCCGGTTTCATGCGTACCGCCGCCGCGTGTCGGAATCGAGTTAACGAAGGAAGCGATCGTCTCCGTGTAACCATCGTTATACTGGAGCGCTACTTCAACTTCGATCTCGTCCTTCTCCGCAGCAAAATGAACGGCTTCGTGCAGTACGGTCTTGTCCTCATTCAAGAATTGGACAAACTGCTTCGCTCCGCCCTCATAATGGAATACGACTTCGTTGCCATTCCGCTCATCCTTGAGTGTTACCTTCAAGCCGGAGTTCAGAAACGCGATTTCCTGCAGCCGTTCAGACAGCGTATCGAAGTTTATCGTTGTTCCATTCTGGAATACGCGTCCATCTGGTTTGAACGTTACTTTCGTGCCCGTACGGTTCGTATTGCCCACAACCGTCAAGCCGGTCGATGGCTCGCCGACATGCTCTTTGCCGTCTCCGTCGACCCAATATTCGAACCGCTGCTTGTGTACTTTGCCATCACGATAGATCTCGACCTCCAGCCACTCGGACAGCGCATTCGTTACAGAAGCGCCTACACCGTGCAAACCGCCAGACTTCTTGTATCCTCCACCGCCAAACTTACCCCCAGCGTGAAGCATCGTGAAAACGACCTGTGGCGTCGGAATACCGCTCTTGTGCATCCCGGTCGGAATACCCCTGCCGTTATCCTTAACGGAAACGGCATTGTCTTTATGTATGGTGACGTCAATCGCAGAGCAGAACTTTGCCAAATGCTCATCGACCGCGTTATCCACGATTTCCCACACAAGATGATGCAAACCGGAGTTGCTCGTGCTGCCGATGTACATACCAGGCCGTTTGCGTACGGCAGTCAACCCTTCGAGAATTTGAATATCGTCCGCGTCGTAATTCCGTTCGGCGGATTCTGCATGTTTCGCGAACAGATCCAATTGCTCGGCCATACGCGCCCTCCTAAAAGTTTTTGCTGATGCTTCATGTTCCGATACCCAGTCGGAACATTACAAAGCAAAAACTTGCTTCGTAAGCATCAACTGAGTTTTTGCGTCTGCTCTGCTTATTCCGTTATGTAAACGGAATATGATGCAGCAAAAACTGCATCGTAAGCATGCGCTTGGTTGTTGCTGTGCTTGCGTTTCGATTAGGATCGATGATGAGTACCGAAACATCGCGAGACCTAAACTTACTTCGTAAGCATAAAGTCTTTACAACGTAAGTGTTCTTCACTCAAGCACAGCTTCATGCGCTGATCGATTTTACCGAAATATTCATGCATGAGATCAGCATTCGTATTGCCCTCGTACATTCATCCAATTTAAAAAAGTTGTCGTCAGACGTTTATTTTAATTCAACATATCCTGTTTCGTAAAGACACTGAACGAAACGATAATCGCTGCCACCGCCCAAACCGCTAATACACAAACCGAAAATAACAAGTTCATGCCTTCAATCGGCGGCGGTGAACCTGCCAAATAATTCGTTAAATCGAGGTTGACGGAGAAAATATATTTGGCCGAATGCCACGACGAAGCCATGTTCGTCAGGATGGAGCCCGCGATAATAGCAGCCATCATCGTAACGATGCTCGCCGCCGTGCTCCGTACGAGCACGGACACCATCAGCGCGAGACATGCAATCGTCATCGCCGACAGCCAAGACAAGCCGGTCACCATGAACATATAGTACCATTGCGGCACCGCATGTACAGCGGAACTATCCACTTCCGAGCCGTGAATCACGAAACCGGTGAACACAGGCAGCGTCCATCCCCCGTAACCGAAGAAAATCCCTGAAATGAGGTAGGACAGCAAGATAGTGGCTAGAAGCGTCAACGATACATACAGCGTGAGCGCAATCAGCTTGCTGAGCAATATTTTCCACCTTCGGACCGGTCTTGTAAGCAGCATCTTGATCGTCCCTGTCGAACGTTCCCCTGAAACAAGGTCGGAAGCGACAGAAAGCACAAGCAGCGGAATGAACATCGTAATCGACGCCTCGACGAAACCTCTACTGAATGTAACGGCATTCGGGGAGTCAGGATTAACATTATGGTCCAAATAATATTGCAATTGCTGGACGGCAATTCGCCGATATCGTTTCCAGTCCTCTGGGATTCGCTCGCTGGATAGCTGATTCTGGTAGTCGGTTATTTTCTGCTGAAGCTGCAGCCGCCAGTCATCGAATTTATCCCGGTTGTTCGTCGCAATCTTCATCTGTGCGTAGGTAAAGACCGGAATGAGGACGAGAAGCACGAGAATGACGACGAAAAACCGCTTCTTCTTCCACACCTTCATCGTTTCGTTGCGAACCAGCGGCAGCAGATTACTCAACGACATCGCCCTCCGTCATCGTAATGAACAGCTCTTCCAACGTTGGCGCTACCTTCTGCACCGCCGTAATGCCTATTCCTGCCCTCGTCATACGCTCCACAGTTCCTGCAATCTGCTCCGGCGGCATCGACGTCACGACAGCTCCAGGCAGCAAAGCCAGAATCGACTCGTCGATATGCTGCTCCTGCTCAGGAACGATTGCAACATCATGCATTTCGCTAAGCAGTCGAACGCCCGCTTCGCGTTGATCAAACTGCCAGATCACATAAGCACCGCGTTGTGACAAAAGCTCTTCTACGGCGCCGACGGCTAACAGCTCGCCTTTGCTTATAATCGCAACGCGATCGCACATCAGCTGGATTTCACTAAGCAAATGGCTCGAAATAAACAAGCTCATCCCCTGCTCCGCCAACGTGCGTATAAACTCGCGCAGCTCCTTGATGCCTTTGGGATCAAGGCCGTTCGTTGGCTCATCCAGGATCAACAGTTTCGGCCGTCCGAGCAGCGCCTGCGCAATCCCGAGCCGCTGCCGCATGCCGAGCGAGTATGTCTTGACCTTGTCATGAATCCGATTGTCCATTCCGACGATTTCGACGACCTCTGCGATACGAGCCGCATCAATCCCTTGCTGCATGCGGGCAAAATGTTCAAGGTTCTCCCAGCCGGTCAAATAGCTGTACATCTCGGGATTTTCCACGATACAGCCGACATGCCGGAGCGCATCCTCTGGCTCCCGCTGCACATTATTGCCGCATATGTATATCTCCCCGCTTGTCGGGCGGATGAGATCAACCAGCATCCGAATCGTCGTCGTCTTACCGGATCCGTTCGGTCCGAGAAAGCCGAATATTTCGCCTGCTTTAATATCAAAGCTGATGCCGCGAATGATCGAACGTCCTTTGATTTTCTTGGTTACAGCTTGTACGGACAAGACGATTTCAGACGTTCCAGCACTGCCATTTGAAGAGGTTTCCGCCTTTGCTTCCACTGGTTCTTTCGCTGCGAATGCCATGAGCAAGCTCCTTTCTTGACTCATCTCAATGTTGGCCGTCAACTAATCAATCGCCTGAACGATACGCTGAGCAATTGCCGCATAGCCGTCGTGATTCGGGTGAAAATGATCGGACGAAATATATCGCGAAATATTTTCTTCGAAAAGGTCAGATGTAGGGACAAGCAGCATATTCGGATAATGGTGAATGACATCATAAGCACGGCGGTTCCAATCCTGCACCTGCAGGCTTCCATCGCGAAGCTCCGCCACGTCGTAGAATGGATTATATAAACCAACATAAACGATTCGCGCATCCGGATTGATGCTGTTCAAGAGCTCCAGCGTCTGACGGAGCAGCCCCGCTCCTTGATCCATATTCACCTTCACTTCGTCGAGCGATATCTGCTCTTCTGCACTGCTTCCTTGCTGTAAGGTGTTGTCCACTTTGTCGTCCGTGTCTAGGTCTAGGTCTATGTCAGTGTCTGCATCTGAGTCCGTGTCTGTGTTTGTATCCGGATCTGCGCCATCTTGTTCATCTGCCGCATTCCCGCCTCGCGCGAATCGGAACAGATCGTTTCCGCCGATCGTAAGGAGAACGATATCGGCCTCTGATATCGCAAGCCGATACCCTTTGTCCGACTTCAGCTTATCGACCAGTTGATCAGCACGAAGACCGTTAATGGCCAAATTGTTTAACAGCTTTACCGGCTTGTCGTATTTGCCCTCCATCAGCTTGATCGTCTGCTTCACATACCCTTCGCCGGTCGAATCCCCTGTTCCCTTCGTCAGCGAATCTCCTAATGCTGTAACGTGAACGACGTCATCCTTCACATAGTCAAGTTCCGGCGGTTCAATGTCGGTCAAGCTTAGGGCTTGTCTAGGGTTCAAAATATCGTTCATCGCAAAACCGAAACCGCATATAAACACAATCGTCGCAAGTAAAGAGGTCATACCGATCAATCGCCACAAGCCGTTGCCTCGTTTCATATGAGACATGCTCCCTCCTCATTAACGGTCGGATTATCCTCTAAGATAAATCGAACGGAAATTTTTTGCAAATTGTCCATAACAGAAAAAGGCTTGTCACTGTGCAAAAAAGCGATTTGTCCGTATCAATTGTTACGGATATGATGATTTACACTGTGAATATTGCACCAATTACAGCTCTGTGCTCCATACAAACAACTGTCGTGACAATCGTTAACAAGACCCCGCCGCTTATGAAAAAGGCCCCCGTTCCAATGATGGTGGAAACGGAGGTCCTTGCTTGAACGACTTATTAAGCTTCGCCGTATTCAATACGAAGCGATTGTGCCGCTTGCTGCGCGATCTCGCGCGCCTGCTCCACATCGCTCGCGCTGCTGAGCGCTACCGCCATCCGGCGGCCCTTCTTCGTCTCTGGCTTACCGAACAAGCGCACCTGCGTATTCGGCAAAGACAGCGCTTCTTCCAGCCCGCTGATCGCGAACGATTCGCTGTCGCGGTCTGCCTTCAGCGTATGCGTCGCACCTGGCGTCAGCAGTCGAATCGTCGGAATCGGAAGCCCCAGAATGGCACGCGCATGCAGCGCAAATTCAGATAAATCCTGTGTGATCATCGTTACCATGCCCGTATCATGAGGACGCGGCGATACTTCGCTGAACAACACCCCATCCTTCGTCAGGAACAACTCAACGCCATAGATGCCATATCCGCCGAGCGAATCCGTTACTTGCTGCGCGATATGCTCCGCTTCACGAATTTGCTCCTGCGTCATCGCATGAGGCTGCCACGACTCAATATAGTCGCCATCCTTCTGGACATGTCCAATCGGCGCGCAGAACGTCGTTCCTGATATCGAACGTACCGTAAGCAGCGTAATTTCCGAATCAAAATGAATAAAGCCCTCTACAATGACGCGCTGCTTCTTCGCACGTCCGCCCTCCATCGCATAATTCCAGCAGCTCTCGATCTCGACTTCAGAGCGGCATACGCTTTGACCTTTGCCAGACGAGCTCATAATCGGCTTGATGACGCACGGTGTTCCAAGCTCTTCAACGGCAGCGCGAAGCTCGTCCAACGTATCGGCGAAACGGTACGGCGCGGTTGGCAGCTTGAGCGTCTCCGCGGCAAGACGACGAATGCCTTCACGGTCCATCGTCAGACGAGCAGCGCGAGCCGTAGGCACGACGGTGCGTCCTTCGCGTTCCAGCTCGATCAATGTTTCCGTCGCGATCGCTTCAATCTCAGGAACGATCAGATCGGGCTGCTCTTGTTCGATTACTCGGCGCAGCGCCTCGCCGTCCAGCATATCGATCACGTGCGAACGATGCGCAACCTGCATCGCCGGCGCGTTCGCATAACGATCTACTGCGATCGTCTCGATTCCAAGACGCTGCGCTTCGATAATGACTTCCTTGCCGAGCTCGCCCGAGCCGAGCAATACGATCCGCTTAGCATGCGGGGATAGCGGTGAACGATAGTTTGACATGATGGCCTCCTGAAAGTTATTGCTTAATTTCTTTGAATTTTCATCTTACAAGCATAAGATTAATTCGCAAACATACCTCTGTTAGCATGCATAAGGCGGCAGACCGCTGCGCATGAAGCGCTGTTGGCCTGCCGCCATTGCTTTTTCTTTCCATTGTGGACAATGCTGCTTAGAAAATCAAGTTAAATCGATTCTACGCCGACAAGAAACGATACTGCGCCTCGATTAATCCATGATACGTACCGCGATGCGCCATCAGCTCATCATGCGAGCCCTGCTCCACGATCGAGCCGTGGTCGAGTACGATGATCTTATCGGAATGGCGAATCGTCGACAGCCGGTGCGCAACGATGAACGAAGTACGCCCCTTCAGCAACGTTTGAAGCGCCTTCTGGATACGAAGCTCCGTCTCTGTATCAATGCTCGCTGTCGCTTCATCCAGGATGAGAACGCGCGGGTTAGCCAGCAGCGCTCTTGCGAACGACAGCAGCTGACGCTGCCCCATAGACAACACGTTGCCGCGCTCCTGTACCTCGGTGTCGTAGCCGTCCTTCAGACTCATAATAAATTCATGAGCATGCACGGCTTTCGCTGCTTCAACGATTTCTTCATCCGTCGCATTAAGCTTGCCGAAACGGATATTATCGCGTATCGTACCGGAGAAAATGAACGTGTCCTGCAGCACGATTCCGATCTGCGAACGCAGGCTCTCCAGCGATACGTCACGAATGTCCGTACCGTCGATCAGCACGCGGCCTTCGGTCGGATCATAGAAACGGCAGAGCAGGTTCATAATCGTGCTTTTGCCCGAGCCCGTATGTCCAACAAGCGCGATCGATTGCCCCGCCTTCGCTTCGATCGTTACACCCTTCAGCGCTGGGCGCCCCGCTTCATATTCGAACACGAGGTTGTCGAACAGCACGTGACCGTCAACCTCCGCAAGCTTGCGAGCTTCCGGCATCTCGCCAACGACAGGACGTTCATCCAGATACTCGAAAATCCGTTCCGACGACGCCATCGCGATCAGCAGCTGAGAATACATTTGGCCCAAACGGTTAATGGGCTCCCAGAAGTTGCCGATGTAGTTCGCGAAGCCGACGAGCATACCGACAGTCAGCGCATCGTTCTGAATGAGATACGAGCCGTACCAGAACAGAATGAGCGAGCCGACCGCACTCGTAAGTTCAATGATCGGGCCGAATGATTGGTTCATCGCCGACGCTTTGTTCCACGACCTAATATTCGATGAGTTCATCGACTCGAAGAATTGAATGTTCTCCTTCTCCTGCACATAAGCCTGCGTCACTTTGATGCCTTGAATCGATTCGTTCAAATGCGAGTTGATGCGGGACTGCTTGATTCGTACGTCCTGCCATGCGAAACGAATCCGTTTGCGCAAGGCGCTCGAGACGAGGAACATAAGCGGCACCGTCAGCATGACGGCAAGACCCAGCTTGAAGTTCCACGCGAGCAGAATAATGACGATACCGACGAGCTGCACGCAATCCATCAGCAGGTTAACGACGCCGTTCGTGAACAAATCCTGCAGCGCATTGACGTCATTCGTTACGCGGACGAGCACCGAGCCCGCAGGTCGTTTATCGAAGAAACGGAATGAAAGCGTCTGAATGTGCGAGAAAAGATGACTGCGTAAATCATGAATGACTTTCTGTCCAACGATGTTCGTGTGCTTGATCCGATACATGTTGGAACCCCATTGGATAAAGTATAGGGCAAGCATAATAGCTGCGAACATGATCAGCTTCGGTATGCTCGCTTCTCCATCCTTCGGATCAATCGCCTCGTCGATCGACATGATGACGATCGTAGGAATGGCGAGCCGGGTCAGCGTACCCAGAACCATCCCGACGAGAATAACAGGCAGCAGCTGCTTGCGATAAGGCTTCAGATAATGAAACAGCCGGCCGAGCTGCCGCCAATTGAACGGTTTCTCGATCAATTCATCATCTTGGTAGATAAAACGTTCCTTACGAGGCGCGTCCTGCTTCTTGATGCGCTTGGCAAGTTGTTCTGCAGACTCATTCTGTTGATGGCTCAATGGTACAGCCTCCCTTCGGTTTGCACTTGCTTCCGATCGGGTTGCCCGATCTCCGGCTCGCCAGGAATCCACGCATCAGCTGCAACCGCCGAGTCATTGTCCGGGCGATCTGCATACTGAATACGGTATACGTCGCGATAAGTGCCCTTGACCGCAAGGAGCTGTTCATGGGTGCCTCGTTGAACGATTTTGCCTTGGTCCAATACAATAATTTCATCTGCATGGCGCAAAGACGAAATCCGGTGTGCGATAACGAACGTCGTGCGGCCCGCCATCAGTTCGCGGAAGCCCGCTTGAATCTCATGTTCCGTCTCCATATCCACAGCGCTTGTCGCATCATCAAGAATGAGAATGCGAGGATTGCGAATGAGGGCTCGAGCGATCGATATCCGCTGCTTCTGGCCGCCGGACAACCCCATGCCGCGTTCACCAACAACGGTATCGTAGCCCAGCGGCAGTTCCATAATGAAATCATGCGCCTTCGCCAGCTTCGCCGCCTTCACGATCTGCTCCATCGTCGCATCCTTCATCCCGTAAGCGATGTTATTGCGGATCGAAGCCGAGAACAGGAATGTTTCTTGAAAAACAGGAGCGATCGCACCGCGCAGAGAAGCGATATCGAGCTCTCTTACATCAATGCCGTCAATCGTCACTTTACCCTGTTTCACATCGTAAGCCCGCATCAGCAGTTGAATAACCGTCGACTTGCCGGAGCCAGTGCCGCCGAGCAGGCCAATTACTTTGCCCGGTGCTGCATCCAGCGAGAAATTGGTGAGCGCCAACGGTCCGTCGCCATAGCCGAACGATACATTGTCGTACCGCACATGGCCTTTCATTACATCGCTAGTCAGTACGACAGGATGCTCGGTATTGCGCACATGTACATACTCATTCAGAAGCTCCAGCATCCGTTCGCCGGACGCTTTCGATTGCGTGTAGTTGTTAATGTGGAAGCCAATGCCCCACATCGGGCCGATGATGTACCACGTTAAGCTGAAGAAGGCAACGAATTCACCGATCGACAGCTTGTCATGAATGACGAAAATACCGCCGGTAACGAGAAGAATGACAGCGCTCATATTCGCGAGAAGCTCCATCAACGGGAAGAAGCGTCCCCAAACGCGCGATACGCCGATTTGGTTTTCTTGGTAGTCATTGCTTTTCTCTGCGAATTTGTTCACTTCGTGCGCTTCGCGAGCGAAAGATTTGACTGTACGCACGCCTGTGATATTCTCTTGCACTGCGGTCGTCAGACGGCTCATCGCAAGCCGCATTTCGCGGAAGGCCGGGTGAATATTTTTCTCCAGACGGATTGCCGTGAAAGACAACAGCGGAATGGTCACGAGCGTCAGCAAGGTTAACTGCCAGTTGATCGAGAGCATCATTATGCCGCCGAATATAACCATCAGGATCATGTTAAGGATTTGGGCGAAACCGAAGCCGATAAAGTTGCGAAGCGCTTCCAAATCAGCCGTTAAACGCGACATCAAATCGCCTGTCTTCGCATTATCATAGTAACGGAAGCTTAAGTATTGCAGTTTGTCGTAACAGGCATTGCGCAGTCGATAAGCAACCCGGTTGCCGAGTCGACCGCCGAAGAAACCGTGAAAGAACTGGAGCGTGCTTTTCAGCGCTATCACACCTACAAGCGACAGCGATAATGCGGGTACGAGCTCGAATTTGTTCTTCATAATGACATCGTCAATTAGAATTCGGAGCATGTTCGGATAGACGAGTCCGAGCGCCGTTGCTGCCATCAAACATAAAATCGAAGATAATAAAAACTTCTTCTCGACCCAGTAGAACTCTTTCAACTGCTTAAAGACTTCCACGCGTTCCCCTCTCTCTCTGTACCAGCCTATTGAATTGGAAATACGAATGAATCGTAACAGCAACCTTTCGATTGTTCAAACAGAGTATGTGCACCTATATCCTCTTATGTCCTCCTTCGGTTCGCTGAGCTGAACTTATAGGGGGGTATTCTTCCAAATCGTCATGAATCCGCTCCAAATGATCACAATTCCTTCGTTTTTGCACAGAATAAACTTTTTATTTGCATAATTTGCCATAGCATAATATCAGAATGTGTATGACATAATGGGGCCCGGCCCCCTTAACCGCGGTGAGGTTGATTGTTTTTAAGGGACTGCGTCCCTTGGACCCTGAAACGAGGGAATCAGGGACTGCGTCCCTTAAACCCTCATACTTTTAAAAACGGGACTTCGTCCCTAAAACCCTGAAACATTTCAATCAGGGACTGCGTCCCTAAAACCCTCTAAACCATATTTTCTACCCACCCAAACCCTCCCTGCTAGGGAGGGCCCCAAAGGTCGTGTGACCTCTGGACTCCTCACAAGGACTCTTTCTTGGATAAGTTGAACGTATGCCCGCACTTGCCGCTTCCAGCGGCAAAGCTTTTGTACGAATGGATCTAGGTACGGTCTACCGTCTGCATACTTCGTTCGTTATTGGCACCTGTCACCGCCCAATGGAGAGACAATCGATTAGCTCACCATTTCTACCGACTAAATCCCCCCTACTGTGGAGAACCCAAAGGCTTAGAGATACGCTCCCGATGTGGTTTCCTTGCGGAAACCTTTAACTCTGGCCTCCTCACAAGGAAGCATTCTTGATTAAGTTGAATCGTATGCCGCACTTGCCGCTTCCAGCGGCAAAGCTTCTGTACGCGTGGATCTAGATACGGTCTATCGTCTGCAACCATTGTTCTTTTTTTTTGCACTTGTCACCGCCCATTGAAGATACATTCGATTAGCTGCACCATTTTCTACTGACCTATCCCCCATCAGAACGGCCCACTGGTTGGAAGCCTTCACACTTTTTCTTGGTTAACTTTAATTGTATGCCCGCACTTTCTGCTTCCAGCGGCAAAACTTTTGTATGCGTGGATCTAGATACAGTCCATCGTCGGCAACCCTTGTTCGTTTTTTGGCACTTGTCACCGCCCATTGAAGATAAATGAGATTTGCTGCACCATTTTCTACTGACCTATCTTCCAGTTGAGAGGCCCCTCGGGTTAGTTGTCTTCATACTCTGGTATGAGGAATGTATGATTAGCCTGGACTCGGATAAGATGATGGGTGCTGTGGGACTAGTGCCTGATGTAAAGAATCCAAGTGACGCTATAATCCTCGAATTAGCCCTGTTTGAATTGTAATGAACTCCAGTAACGCTATTGGGTGAAATTACAGCACTCGAACGTGAAAAGTCGTGATATAAGGACGTCTGAGTTTCTTAAAAACCTGGTGTGTGGTTTGCCTCTTAAATAACGTCTACTTGGTTCGTTAGAGCGGCTCAAACAAAAAAAGTACCGCATCCCATCCTTGGGATACGGTACTTTATGGTCATGATTATGTTTGCAACAGAGATTGGAGCGACTTGTGAAGCTCTGTCAGCTCGTCAAGGTTGCTGCCGTCCTGGAGGGACGCGAGCAGGCCTTCGGCATAGGCACGGGATTCTTCGCCCAGCTTGCTGCTGTTATCTGCTGCGGATTCACGCAGACGTTCCTCGTAGATGGCGTTCCACTTCGCTGCAGCCTTCTCGGACCAGCTGCGCAGTGGATCGGCGAGCATCGCTTCGATGTCTGCGCGCATTGCGGCTTTGCCTTCGCCTTCGAAGAACTGACGCGGCGACTTGAAGCGGCTCCAGAACCATTTGGCTTCGACGGGACCTGCTTCCCAACTGCTGCCGACATTGTCTGCTGTCCACTCCGTGCGGACAAAGGACGAAGCTTCAAAACCAGCGAGCAATTCAGTAAGATCAGCCGCCGCTCGTTCGTAGCGCTCTTTCATAAGCGCGTTCAGCGCGTTGTCCATACGAAGTGTCGTAGCTTCAAGCTCTTGCGCCAGCTCGACTGCGAGTTGACGATCCAGCTCCAGCCATGACGTCCAGATCGCTTTCTTCAGATCACGACCGTCATCACGAAGCGTCGATGGATTGAAGGCATTGTTGTAGAACTCGCCGAAACGAAGTCCGATCCGCTGCAGCACATAGAACAACAGCTCTTCAAGCTCGCGCTTCATCCGGTCAAATTGGAGATCAGCTAGCTCACTGACAGACTTCGCAGCAGCTGCTGCACGTTCAGTCTGTACCAGCAGCTGTTCACGCTGCTGGGCACGTTCTGCGGCGCTGCCGCGTGCGGAATCGATCCAGCCAGCTACCTGCGTACCTGTACGTGCAATATCGCGATCAGCAGACTCAACCGCCATGCGGCCAAGGTCGTCGCGAATGAACGTCGTGAACGACTGCTCGAAAGCAGCAACACCCGATTGCTGAAGCGCCGCTTCATCGCCGTCCTGCTTCGCGTCAAGCGCCTGCAGACTCGATACCGGATATAGACGAGGGAATCGAATGCCATGCTGCAGCAGGTTGTCGGAGACGTGTTTGAGCACGGCTTCCAGTTCTTCCTGTGAAGAGGCGAGATCCGCCGCGTTGACGAGGAAGAACATTTTATCCAGCTCGAATTGATCCTTCACACGGCCAAGCTGCATCAGGAACTGACGGTCAGCCTGCGAGAAAGCATGGTTATAGTAAGTGACGAACAGGACAGCATCCGCGTTCTTGATGTAGTTGAAGGCTACGCCTGTATGCCGCGCATTGACGGAATCCGCCCCCGGCGTATCAACGAGTACAATGCCTGCGTCGGTCAGCGGGCAGCTGTAGTGAAGCTCGATCTCGGCAACGAAGCAGGAACGGGATTCTTCCGCGACGAATCGGCGATATTCGCTTTCGTCAACGGACAGCACATGGCTAAGGCTCCCCGAATGGCTGCTCCACCCTTGCTCTGCCGCTTTCAAGAAGCTGTAGTGCGGGCGGCCGCCTGCTTGCACGGCATCAGGCCGCAGTGCCGCAATACGGCGCATCAAGCCCTGCTCGTCGGTCGGAAGATCGGTCTCGCCAAGAAGCGCGAGCGAGTAGCGAAGGTCGTCGAGCATGCCTTCCTTCGATTTCATGACGACGCGCGCGCTGCCATGCGGCTGCGAATCGGTCGGCGGCACGATCCGGTTGATCGCTGCCGTCGTCGGATTCGGCGACACAGGCAGTGCCGACGCGCCGATGAGCGCGTTCGCGAGCGATGATTTGCCGGCGCTGAACGCTCCGAACAGCGCAATCGTGAACCGGCTGCTCTGCAGCCGGTCAGCCTTCTCGCGCATCGCGCGAGCAGCGGCGCCGAGCGTCGCGTACGGCGCCATCAGCGCAGCAGCGCTGCGC
>NZ_BTCK01000038.1:0-63891 GCF_033239625.1 Paenibacillus sp. CCS19 | reverse complement strand
AGTATTACATCGGCATAAACACCAGGGTGTTTTTCCAATGTCCACTATAAGGGGTGCACTTCAGGATCTTGCAGGCCTTTTTTGCCATATTGCCGGTACGCCGCCTACCAGCCGATTGCCGCTCCGTCGCTGCGCGGGTCGGCGCCGCCCTGCCGGAAGCCGTCTTCGTCGATTTTGATCGCGTGGGCATGGCCCATGATGCCGTCGAACGCGCCGACCGTGCGGACCGAATGTCCGTTTGCGGAAAGGGCCGCCGCGACGGCGGGATCGATCCGCGACTCCAGTTTCAGCTCGCGCGTCGGCTCGCCCCATGTCCGTCCCCATACCCAGCGCGGCTCGCTGACCGCTCTCTGCGGATCCATGCCGTAATCGAGCATGCGCGTGACGAGCGCCGTTTGCGTCTGCGGTTGGCCTTCCCCGCCTTGCGTACCATACAAGATGAACGGCTTACCGTCCCTCAGCACCATCGCCGGCATGAGCGTGTGGAACGTCCGCTTGTGCGGCTGCAGGCAGTTGACATGCGCGGGATCGAGCGAGAAGAACGAACCGCGGTTTTGCAGCAGTATGCCCGTATCGCCGGCGACGACGCCCGAGCCGAACTCGAAATAAAGACTCTGGATGAACGATACGGCATTCCCGTCCTTATCGACGACTGCCGCAAACGCCGTATCGCTGCCCATCGGCTCGGCTTCGAGCTCGGATGCGTGTTCCGGCTGGATCGACGCGGCAAGCGCCGCCGCATAGTCCTTGGACAACAGACGCTCGATCGGAATGTCATGAAAAGCGGGATCGGTCAGCACCTCGTTGCGATCGCGGAAGCTCAGCTTCAGCGCTTCGACGAGCAGGTGATAATAGTCGCGCGTGCCGTGTCCGACAGCGCGGAGATCGAACGCCTCGAGAATGTTGAGCGCCATCAGGCCGACGAAACCTTGCGAATTCGGCGGCATTTGCACGACTTCGGCGCCGCGATACGTGCCGATCAGCGGATCCACCCAATCGCCGCGGTGACTGGCGAAGTCATCCGCCGTCAGCAGTCCGCCTCTGCTTCGCAAGAAGCCGGTTATTTCCGCGGCTATCCGGCCGCCGTAGAATACTCCGCGTCCGCCGACCGCCAGCTCCCGCAAGGTCCGGGCCAGCCGCCGCTGCACGAAACGCGCTCCCGCGGCTGGCGCACCGCCGCCGGGCAAATAAATGGCGGCCGTACCTGGCTCGGCAGCGAGCATTCCCGCATGCGCCAGCGTGTTCGAGCATTGGTCATGCGAGAGCGGGAATCCGTCTTCAGCGTAGCGAATCGCAGGCTCCAGCACCTCGTCGAAGCCAAGGCGTCCGTAAGCGGCATGCACCGCCTCCCAGGCATCCACCATGCCCGGCACCGTCACCGCACTGCGGATGCCGCGAGTAGGGATCGTCGCACAATCCGCGTAAGCCGCGATAGTCGCGGCAGCCCCTGAGCGCCCGCTGCCGTTATACCCTCGGATCCTGTTCTCTCCCGCTTCGTAAGTCAGCCAGAAAGAATCGCCGCCGAGTCCCGTCATGTGCGGATAGACGACGGCCAAACATGCGCTGATGGCTACCGCCGCGTCGAACGCGTTGCCGCCCCGTTCCAAGATGCGCGCGCCTGCCGCCGAAGCAAGCGAATGCGGACTGACGATCATGGCCTCGGTCCCGATAGCCGATTCGTTTCTTCTCATGCAACGTATCCCTCCCCACGCAAGATGTCAACTAACATAACATAGAAATTTGCACCATTTCAACGGCTTTTTTCATGCACCGCAACCAAAGTGGCGCTTCATCCATTGATAAGAAAGTATAGTGCCGCTAAAGTTAACGTATCAAAAGCAGATTACCAATTAATAATGCAATCGGGAGGCATGATGATGACGAACAAAATCATCAGCGAATGGCCTGGCAACTACCGCATCTCCGATGCTGCCGAGAGGTTGTAACGTATGGAGATCAACACAACCAACCATCGTTATCGCGAGCTTGCCGCCGCAATGTTCCGCGCCGGCGTGCTCGGTTACGGCGGCGGGCCGTCGGTTATCCCGCTCATCCGCTACGAAGCGGTAACCCGTTATGGCTGGATGAAGGACGAGGAGTTCGGCGAACTGCTAGCCATCGCCAACGCGCTTCCAGGACCGATCGCGACCAAAATTGCGGCCTATCTCGGTTACCGGGAGAAGGGTTGGACCGGCGCAGCCGTTTCGCTGCTCGCTCATATTTTGCCGTCAGCTGCGGCGATGCTTGTCCTGATGTCAATCGTACAGCTGTTGAGCAAATCGCTCGTCGTTGCCGGCATGATCGAGGCGGTCATGCCGGTCATTGCGGTCATGATCGGCATGATGGCATACGAATTCGCGCAGCGTACGTTCATCGGACTCGGCAAGCCATTTGCAATCGCGATGTTCGCGTCCGCCTTCGCGCTGCTCGAGTTCGCACCGCTCCATCCGGCAATCGTCATCGCGTTGTTCCTCGCATACGGTTCCGTTCATTACCGCGTCGCCAATCGGCTGCGCGAACGCATCGATTCGAAGCGAAATCGAAGAAAAGATAAGGAGGGATCCGCGACATGGAATGGCTGAAGCTTCTGCTCGGCTTTTTCCTCTCCAATGCGCTAGGCTACGGGGGCGGTCCCTCGTCGATACCGCTTATGTACCGGGAGATCGTCGATCATTACGGCTGGCTGAGCGATGCGCAGTTCTCGAATATGCTGGCGCTCGGCAATACGCTTCCCGGCCCGATTGCCACGAAAATCGCCGCTTACGTCGGCTATGACGCGGCCGGTCCGATTGGGCTGTTGACGGCGCTTGCGGCGACCACCGTTCCTTCGGCCGTCGCTCTTATCGCGCTGCTCGGCCTGTTGAACAAATACCGGCAATCAAACGCGGTCAAAGGCATGACGCTGCTTGTGCAGCCGGTCATCGCCGTCATGATGGTCGCGCTAACCTGGCAGCTTGGCTCGAAAGCCATAGACACGATCGGCATATGGCAATCGCTCGCTATCGCCATTGTCGCCTTCTGGGCGATGGCGATCAGGAAAATACATCCCGCCTTCGTCGTCATCGCCGCCTTCGTGTACGGCGGTCTCGTTTTGTCCCATGTACTTATATGATCGATCCGCGTTATTCCGCACTCCTTTAACACGCAGACGCCGCAAGCTAGATTAAATGTGCCGAACGATTCGAGAACTAAAAGAGCAGGAATGCACGCATTCCTGCTCTTTACTTTCTGTATTTAAGCTCGCCGTTACAAGCCATGGTGGTAAACTGCCAGTTAATTCTCGATCGCACACTTTGTCGGAAATGAAAAAAGCGCGGTCACAAGTAGCTGCCGAATTCGGCGTTCTCCCAGTGATCGCGCTGTTTCTAATTATATTTACTCACTACAATCTCAGCAATCTGAGCATATAGGATGTGATCTCGCTCAACTGGCTGTCCTGTTACCCAGATGTCTACTTGTCTCCCAACCGTAAGCACCGTATCCGCTATTGGTGCATCTTCATTTAACTTATGAATGTAGAGGTCACTAACTGGCGAGCCAATTAACTGTCGGGTAGCAGCAGAATCATCTTCATCTTTGTTCTCGACGATATGCAACCGCCTCGCAGAATCAATCTCTGTGATCGTACCGCTTAGGTAAGGCTTCTTCGACCGCTGTTCGATTTCGACTCGAACAGGAAACGTCCCTCCTGCCAGCTCATAGATCGATTGAATGAGCTTTTCTTTTACTTGATCCGTGATACCTTCGCGATGCCACGCTCTTTCCCTTACGGTGACCACTGCCTCGTTCGAATCAATCCGATAGCTGACAGGTTCTACATTTAAGTACTCGAAGATCGTTATCTTCGTCCATACTTTCGCCATCGCGCCTGCCATTGCAGCCTGCAGTGGATACCCTGCAGCGTATATCGGCTCTTTCATATTCTTATAGTTGTAGTGCGATTGCGCAAGTACATATGCAGCCTTTTGCGGAACATCGAAGACGACCGAATGTGGTTCCCAATCTTCATTGTAAGGCAAGCTTTTGTGCAGCGTTGTAATCTCGCCTTTATTGCTAACAGAAATTAGCTTCAGGTCGATCGATTCCACCCTATACTTACTCCAGACTTCGATTTGTTTCAAGTTCATCTTTAGCCGATACATAGACTTGCCATCCACAGTCATAGATCGCTGATCTAACGTGCTAGGGATTAGCGGATATACGGGATCGGATAATAAATGAGGATAATTCGGTTGTTGCACGTCGGAGTCCTGTACTTCGCTAAGTAGCCGATGATAACTAGGATCCATTATTGCTAACACGTTGTTTTGACCATATTTGCGAACCTCATAGCTGTAACCAGGCATCCCATTCAAGATCGGTGTTAATGGCACATACAGCTCATCTGCTCGGTACTCGGGTTCAGCTTCAATACCGTGGCCCATGTCTCCTTCGTATACAGCCCAGTCTCTCCCTTCTTTCAACCCGCCTACAGAGTTGAAATCTTCTAGGATAGGCCACACGTTATACCATTTCTCCGGACCGGAGGCGCGTTCTTCCAATCTCCACCCCATAATCGATGACATGGTCTGCAGCGGCGCCATCAATCGGCTGTTCTTGATGAATGGTGCCTTCTCGCCCGGAAAAAGGACGAACATATTATTCATCAGGAGCGGCATGACCTGCTTGCCGGCTTGAGCTTCTTGATTGGGCGAAGTAGATGCCACTGCCGCCACAGAAGCCGATACCGAGAGACTGCTTCCTGTTAATAGTGCAGCGCACAGCATAACTGCCGGACGAATTCGCATCCATCAATACCTGCTTTCATCAATGTAATTAACTCTTTATTCCATATATAGACGCAAGTCACAGTTGCAAAGTTGCTATGCCCCAGATTTGGTTGAGGAGAATCGGCGGGATGAAATAAGGAATCATCCACTGGCAGGTCCCGTTCTGCAGCATCTCGCCGAGCAAGAAATCCCCATCTCAATAAAAAAAGCCGCAGCTACGCGACTTTTAATCTTATAGATTAGTAGGACCGACATCGGTGTCACTGCACGAAATAAAACGGCCACCAGTGCTGAAGGTCACGAACAGCGACGCTGCCCCTATTGTCATAAACACCTAAGGACAGCCTCGCTATAATATCAGATCAATGTCACGGCTAACTGTCGCGATACACGTCCTCCCATTCTTCCGGTGTTCCGGCATCGGGGAAGATCGTGACGACCGTCGCATTCGGGCCTAGTTCGTCCGCGACTTGGCGGGCGACAAGCAGGTTGGCAGCGGCCGATGTGCCGATGCGAATCCCTGTCTCTTCATATAAACGCTTCATCTCTCGAAGCGTCTCTGGGAAGCTGATCGGCCATTGGCGGCTGAGTCGCTCCTCTTCCCGTTCTACGAATGGCTGCTTGCGGCCATTGCCGAGTCCGCCTGAACCGTTATATTTGCGCAGGCCATTAGGCGGATTGGAACTTCCATACGGCAGTTCGGCAGGGATGACGAGATGAAGCTGCACTTGCGGGAACGATTCGACGAGCGCAGTATATACGCCCATTAACGTACCGCCCGTGCCGACTGAAGCTACCCAAGCGTCGATTCGGCTCACCGGCAGCTGGCTCACGATCTCTGAGCCCGTATACATGCGATGCGCTATGAAATTCGACTCATTGGTATGCTGGTATAAGAAATAATAGGAAGGATTTCTCTCGCTAAGTTCCATTGCATGTTCCATTACGCCCCAGAAGCCGCGCTCTTTATCGACGAGAATGACTTCAGCGCCAAGCTCCCCCAGCCGGTTCACGATTCGTTTCGAAACGCCGGAACTAAGCACAAGCGTGAGTCGAATCTGCAGCTCGCGGCACATCGCCGCAAGCGACAGGCCTAGGTTGCCGCCGCTGTATTCGAGAATATGAAGCTTATGCCAGTCATGAGCCGGCGTTCGCTGGAGCAGATCGACCAGCATTGCATATGCGGCTCTATCTTTGATCGACCCCGTCGGGTTGTCCCATTCGCACTTCGAGAAGATTCGGGCGGCGCCTGGCGGCGTTGCAATCTCGATCAACGGCGTTTCCCCGACCTGCGAGGCGAATGCCTGGAGACGATCCCAGGCCCCCTTCAATTGAACGTTCATGCGAATGCGTCCTCCTTTTCTTACGAACCATTTCAATTTCGACCTACATGTCGGTAGTGGAGCTACTCTACGCGTTGACGCATTTCGCGGTATAAATGTACGACCTCCAGCTCCCTCGGCTCGATCACATATAGAGCGCCGTCGTAGGACGCCGCCAGTATGTGTTGGCCGTAACGCGCTACAGTGCTTATTCCATTCGCTGCTATTTTGCTGCGTTTCACGCCGCCGCTTGCCAAGTCAACGCACATCACGTGACCCCAATAATCGCCGACTACGATTGTGTTGTTATCGACGAAGCATACTGATTTCAGTGAACGGCGTCCCAGCGTAATGGAATGTACCAAATCGCCGCGTTCCACATCATATACCTTCAGTGTAAAATCGCGCGATACACTCGCAAGAAGCTCGCCTGAAGGACTGATGTCTACATCATTGATAATCGCCGTGTGACCAAGGTAAGAACGATAGAGCTCGCCTTCGAACGTCCAAGTAACGAGCTCTCCTGCAGCCGAGCAGCTTGCGCCAAGAGCACGTGTCGGATGAAGTCGCAGCGCTTTGACGGCACCGTCATGCACTTCAATGGTCCCTTTGCGCTCGCCGTCGCGTCCGACTCGAACGATCGTACCGCTGTAGCAGCCAACGAAGCACTCTTGTTCATAACCGTGAAGGTTCGCAATGCGAATCGTATTGATCGGGCCTTCGCCAAGCGCCAGCTCGCGTTCGTGAATGAGCGCCCCGTCGTTGTATCCGAACAAATGCAGCCGGTGATTGTGCGCCCCACCCGCAACCAGTCCGTACTGGCCGCTTGCAGCAAGTCCGTTCATCAGAAATCGACCGGAAGTCGGCTCGAATTTGCTCGCTTGATTGTTCTGCAGATCGATCAGCCTAACATAGCCGTCATCGCTGACCGTCGTAATCTGATGGCCGTCCAGCACGCCAATATCATTAAAGCAAGCATTGCCTTGTATTTCTGTATCGCCGCTGACTTCTTTCAAGAGCGTGCCTGTTTCGGTGTCCCAGACAAGTACCGTTCCGTCGAAAGTGCCGGCAAGCAGCTTGCTGCCATCCGTCGTAAACGTAAGCGAACGCTCCCATTTGATCGGATTGTTCTCCAGCTCGCGCTTCAGCTCGAACGTTTGTGCATCCCAGATCAGAATGCGTTGATCATAAGCGGCAGACAGAATGTCGCCGGACGCAGGCGAGACATCGACCTTCTTAATGCCTGATGCATGCGCTGCGATATCTTGAATGAGCTCGCCGCTATTCACGCTAAAGACACGAATATGGCCGTCGTCGCAGCCGAGAATGACGCGTTCGTTCAACAAATCGATGACGCAGGTGTCCGTCTCGACGTCGAATGGTCCCCACGTATTGAGCAGCGCTCCCGTTTCCAAGCTCCAAACGCGAAGCGTTTTGTCATCGCCGGAGGAATAGATATAGCCTTGATGGTAAGCCAGAGAAAGCACGTCCTTCTCATGGCCTTCCAATACTCGCGTGATGGCGCCCGTCGTCAGATCCCATACAAGGATACGATGGTCGCGCGAAGCCGAGATGCCGACGGTTTCGCTGGCGAAGACGAAGCTCTCCACGTCGTCATAATGGCCGTAGAGAACGCGCTCCTGTTTATCCGTTTCCATATTCCAGATGCCGATGGAGTAGTCCGAGGATACGGAGGCCGCTTTGCCTCCTTCGCTGCTTACGACGATCGAGTTGACGAGATGCTGATGGTAGCCTAGCAGCCGAACCTCGCCGCTGTCGAGATTGAACTTAGCCACGGCGCCGTCGTAAGCGGACGTTACGGCCCACGCTGTATTGCCGACCTGCCGAATGGCCGTCACAGGGCCGCGGTGCTTGACGAACTGCTCGATCTGAATGTCTGACAGTAATTGAACGGACATGGATTATCGCTCCTTATGAGCATGATTCCGACCTCTCCTCGATGATCGGTATCATGTTTGATTGGTAAAAGGCAACTGTGCAAACTTCTTCTCTTTGTCGCATTGATGACGCTACTATCTCTTCATTAATCTATATATCCTCGGCTAACCGGAACCCCATGACATAGATGTCGCGGGGGTATCGTCCGTGGCGGCGCCTGCAGCGCGCAAGGTCACGAAGCCGTGTGAAACTTCCGCCTCGCGCGATCCGGTATGTGCCGAGCGAATGAACAAGATCATCTTCGATATCCTCGCCGTTCGGATACGGTCGGTAATCGCAGGCAACATATTCTTCGACGTTGCCTGCCATGTCGAAGATGCCGAATGGAGAACGACCATTCGGGAAAATGCCGACAGGCGTGCTCGTGAGCAGCCCTGTCTCCACCGTGTTGGCGTGATCCTGGAGAAACGTGTCGCCCCACGGGAACTCTCTTCGCTTCGGACCCGAAGCCGCAAACTCCCACTCGAACTCGGTCGGCAGTCGGAACGCTCGGCCCGTCTTTTCCGACAGCCATTTGCAGTAGGCTTCTGCCGCTCCTTCGGACACCGTATGCACGGGATGGTTCGCTTTCTCGGCAGGGTAGCGGCCGAATGCCCAAGACGTCGGCAGTTCCGCTGATGGATTGTCGCGCACAAAATGCCAATATTCCAGGTTCGTAACCGGATATTGGCCGATAGCGTATGGCATTAGCCGGACTTCGAACATCGGACACTCTTTGCGGATCCATTCCGCAATGATGCCTGTTTCCTTATAACGTTCGACGATGTCGTCGACTTCCTGCGGAGCTGTACCAAGCATCGCCGCTCCGCCTGGAATGATTGCCATGCTTGGCGCCAGCGGGTTAATGCGCGGATCGCCTATTAACGCCAACAAGTTTCCAGCCGCGAGCCTTTCCTCTAACGTCCTGCATTCATCCTCGCATAAGATGCTCAATGCCTCAGGCGTCAGCGAAAGGAGCGATCGGAACGAATCGAACAGCTGCTCATGCCGAAGCGCAACATACCCGGCGGGAAGGCCCATTGCCTCCCGGTCGGACAGCTCGTTCAGCTTTCCGCGATAGCCTTCGAGCGAGTTCAGCTGTACATGCATAACGACGAACCCCCTTTTCTACTTAAACGAACCGTACGTATTCATCTGGCTCAGTTCGCGCATTCATTCCGCATAGATTCCATAGCAATCAGCATCACTGGCGATTGCTATATTCAGCAGGCGCAAACATCACAAGGATGACCAACTCTTCCGTGATCGAATGGAAGCGGTGCGGAACGTTCGCTTCGACGAGCACGATGCTTCCCGTCCGGACTTCATGCTCGTTGTCGCCCACGGTCATAGCAGCGCGACCGCTCACGATATAATAAAGTTCATCCTCTGTATGCGGCGATTGATCATCAACCGCACCCGCAGGCAGCCGATAAATCCCGGCGCTCATGGAAGGAATGCGAATAAATTCGCAATAGTCTACGCTGTCGCGGCGCATCGTATCAAGCAGTTGATCCAAGCGCAATGCCATTGGCTGTCAGCCTCCCATCTGCCCGGCGTGAGATCGCCAGCGTCACCTGTCCCGGTTGGTTAGCGAGTAATTGCCTTGATGAGCCCAAGCTGCCGGGCAAACTGGATCTCACGGTGCAGTCCCTCGGCAATCCGATAGAGTTGGCCGAGCATCACCTCATTGAAGTCGACATCGCCGTCGTCATCTTCCTCGAGATCGTACTTCGAGCATGCAGCCTGCTCGTTAATCGTTCTGGCGTACACATTGCGAAAGATGAGCCGCAAGCCGTTAAGCGAATTAATGCCGGTTCTATAACCGCCTGCAGCCGCAATCAGAGCGATCGGCTTGTCCTTCCATAGCTCTGTTTTCGTATAATCGAGCGCATTCTTAATCGCGCCGCTGAAGCCGCCATGATACTCCGGCGTGCCGATGACCAATCCGGACGCCTGCTCGATCTGCTCGACCCAAGTCTGTGCGCCCGCCGGCTGATTGACTAGATCGGGATCGAAGATCGGCAAGTTCAACGCTCCGACGTTCAGAATCGAAGTCGTATACTCCTTTTCCGAAAGGAAACGCTCTACCGTTTGCAAGGCGAATCTCGTTAATGATTGTTCTTTAAGGCTTCCGCACACTAGCAGGATGTGATCAGGCAATGACGTATCCTCCGTTACAAATGAAAAATGTACATGCTACATTGCTTTCGCTTCGGTAGCTGGCGAAGTTGTGCGATCTCGAAGCCCCCATACGATCGGTCCCGTACATGCTAAAATGAGAAAGCTCACCAGCAGAAAAGCAACCGATGCATGCCCAAGCCCGCCGATATAGCCGATAATCGCGTAACTCGTTATTGCGGCGACTCTTTGAAGCGAATTAATAATAGAATAAATGCGGCCTCGCAGGTCAGCCGGCGTCATCTCGGCCATATACCCGGATATCGGGCTTTTCGTTCCACTGGCGAATAACCCCAGGAAGAAGAACAATGCCACGGCAGCTGCAGCATTACTGCTCCATCCGATAATGGCAAAAATAATGCTCTGCATCACAAGCGAGATGAGGATGAATGTCTGTCTTCGAATACGCTTCTCCAATAGACCGATTAACCAAGCGCCTATCGCGGTGCCGGCGGCCATTGCGCCGATTAAGGAAGCATACATACCGCTCTGGCCTGACTCTGTGAGCCCGAGGCTCGACTTCGTATACAGCAGCGCCCCGACCGCAACGCCTGCGAGTACGAATGTATCGAGCAGAAACGAGCTGGCGACGAATTTCAGCTTCGTATGCGAGGACAGATAACGCGCCCCCTGCATGAATTGCTCGCGGAAGACGGGTTTAGCCGTGGTATGGTCTTTCGGCTGTTCTGCAGGCATTCGAATGGAAGCTGACAGCAAGAACGATACGAAGAAGGTTGCCGCATCGATCCATAGCGCCGTGCGAAGGCTGCCTACCGCGCTTATGACGAGCGCGGCGACGAAAGAGCCGCTAATATTCGCGATTTTGAACGAGCTGACCAGCAGTCCGATGCTCTTCACATATTGCGATCGTTCGCATAACAATGGAATGACTAGCGAACGGACAGGCGCGAAGACAGCCGCCAGCGAATGAGATAGGAAGATGAGCAAGTAGATCGCCCACACCTTATCCGTGAAGAAAATGCCTGCAATAAGGAAGCAGCGTATGAGATCGATGGAGACAAGCAGCATCCGTTTGTTCAGCCGATCGATGAACACGCCTGCGAGCGGACCGAGCACGATCCACGGCAAGCTCTCGATGACGAAGCCAAGCACAAGATTCGTTGATGAATGCGTCATCTCGTAAATAAGAAGCGGGATGATGACGAAGCTCAGCGCATCGCCTAGCTGCGACACGGTCTGGCCTGATAATAGTTTCATAAAGCTGCTGTTTCGTAATACTGCACGATAAGTCGAACTTTGATTCGTTGTTACCGACACCTTGTTGCCACCCTTTCGCAGCGTGTCATGAATGACGATCTGCTTGCCGGCTCCAACTCGCTATACCATTCGGTATAAGAGCCGAGGAACGACAAGCGCTCCCTCCTCCTCGTACAATCGGAGCGCTGCTAGGTTATCACCGCTGACCGACCATTCGAGAAATGCGTAACCATTCTCCTCCATATACTGCCTGCTTCCTTGAAGAAGCGCCCTGCCCAGCCCCTTGCGGCGGTAAGTCTCTCCGATGAACAAGTTGCTTAGATACAAGAAAGGCTGCGCTCGTACTGTGTTCCATGCGCTGTATAAGGAGACGAAACCCGCATCGACGCCGTCGTATTGAACAATGAGGTGAATGCCGCGCGAAGGATCTTCGAACAGCTCGGTCAGCATAGCATGCAATTGCTCCTCGTCAGGATACGGGATGCCGTATTGATCGATGTAAGCTTTGATCAGTTCGGTGACGGAGGCGCGGTCGGCCTCTAACGCGGCTCTCACCGTTATGCATTCGGAATGAATATGGAGCACCTTCGGAATCCTCCCGTCAGTTGGCTGTCATGAACATAGACTTCTTCGCTTCCATGTCGATCGAAGTACAGCTCAAATCGTGCGAAACGCCATACGACCTTTGATTCCATCCATCCACATAATCGCGGATCAAATAGCAGCCGGCACGGAAGAACAACGGACCGATCGGCATATCCTCCATCAGCAGTTTTTCCGCTCTGTAGCAGCAATCCATGTACTGCGCAATTTCCGTTTCCTGTCTAGCCTGCTGTAAAAGCGCATCATATGCAGGGTTCGCATAACCGGTCATGTTGAAGGGGTGATCCTGCTGGCAAATATCTAAGAAATTAAGCGGATCGTTATAATCGGCTCCCCATACAGACAACGTTAACTCGTAATTCCGGTCCGCCATTCGCTCGTTCTTCTCCGAGAAGGGCACGGTTTCAATCGCTACATCAAGTCCCAACCGTCGTTTCCATTGCTCGATTAGGATAGGCCCGAGTTGCTTGCCGAGATAGCCATCCTCGAATAGAAGCGTAAGTTTAGGCATCGAATCAAAGCCAAGAGAACGAACCAACTCGCGGAACGCAGCTTCTTCCTCATCGAGATTGCGTTCGATGAGATTGCCGAAATGTTCGCGGTACGATAAGGCATGGTCGTACTGAATGCCGGGCGGGATAAAACCCGTCGCGCCCTTCGATCCGTTCTGATAGATGAGATGCGCGAACTCATGCCCATCGATCGCCAGCGTCATCGCTCGGCGGACTTCCTTGTGGCTGAGCAACGGAATTTCCGTATTGAACATCACTAGGCCCGTTGAAACCTCGAAACGAGAACGAAAATCGGGATGGCGTTCATATTTGGCGATCTGCGAACGAACAAGCGGGATACGATCCAAGCTGCCCGTCTCGTATAACCGCTGTGCCTCTTCGCTATCGAATAGAATGCGATAATGAACCGTCTCCAATTGAATATTCGCATGGTTCCAGTAGAGATCGTTGCGTTCCAGCTCTAACTCTTCCGCATTCCATTTCACAAGCCGGAATGGGCCGTTGAACACCGTCTGCTCCGGCGTCGTGCCATAGTCGGAAGCTGCTTGCTGCACGAATGCCCGCTGCTGCGGGTAGAAGGTCGGCATAGCGAGCATCTCCAGAAAATGGACCGACGGCCGAACCAGCTTCACGCATAACGTAAACGTATCAACCGCCTCGACGGCCATTCGGTCTAAATCGGCTTCGCCGCGATAGTAGCTGCTTACGCCTTCAATCAATTCGAGCAGTCGTGCGTATGCGGCGCCATTGCTTAATTCCACTGTACGCTTCCACGCAAAACAATAATCGTCGGCTCGCACAGGTGATCCGTCGGACCACCTGGCATCCTCGCGAAGATGGAATGTGTACGTCATGCGATTCGAATCGATCGACCATTCGCGGGCTGATCCCGGAACGACGTTCCCATGCTTATCGATGCGCGTTAAGCCTTCGAACGTTTGGCCGAGCATCAAGAAGGAATAAAGATCGTAAGCGCGCGTCGAATCAAGCGTAGACAGCCGATTCGTCATTAGCAATTGGAGCCGTTGTCCTTCCACTCTCTCCTGCTGCACCGCTTCGCCCTCCATCCGCATACGTTCTAGTCGAGGCAAAATAAAACTCGCGGACCTTCTCCGGCACCCCGTCGATAACCCGATATAAGTTCACGAAATTGCCTCTGCCGCCAACGAGCAGTATCGGTACGCCATCATCGCCGATCCGGCCTGCCATCGCCTTCGGAAAATCTTGAATTTGCTCGATCAAGCCGACCATCTCGCCGTCTTCCTCTTGATACGAGCCCAGTTGATAGCCATAGCTGATGACGTGCGCATAGCCGTCTAGAATTTTGCCGTTTTCCTTCGTATTGACCAACAGCTCGATGAATTCTTTCTTTACCTCGTATGTATCGAGATCCAGCTCTACATAACCGAAAGCGCCGACGACGTACATTTTACCTTCTCGTGTTGGCAGGAATCGCTTCGGAAACAGCTTTAAAGAGCTGTCTTGATGCAGAAGCTCCTTGCTGTCTGCCGCGTACACATACAGATTCGCATTCCGAGTGAAGAACATCCGTCTACCGTCCATGGTGTACGTACAGGCCCATACCGGAATGCCTTCCGTAGAGAATTCATCCAGCTTCGTTCCGTCTTCCGCATTGAACTCCGTTACATAACCGTCGTCCGTCGATACCAGCAGCTTATCGAAGCCATGGCTGGGCGATAGGCTGCGCGGCAGGCCAAGCACTTTGCGGTACCAGAGCAGCGTGCCGTCTGATGCGGCGCGGAATACTACGTTCTTTCTGCCGATGGCAGCATACGAGCCATCCGGGAACGGATATACGCGACGGATAATGCCGAACGCGTGCTGATGCTGGGCAATACGGTCGATCTGAATCGAGTTATAAATGCCATTGCGGTAGCGAATAACCTGTACGCCGTCATCCAATGCGCAATATAGCAGGCTTTCATCCTCTGGATGCGGCTCCATCTGCCAGACGCATCGGCCTGCATAATTCGTTCTGGCCGTTATATTGCCATGTCGATCCGAGCGAACGAGTTCGCCGTTCTGCATGAGGACGTACAACTCATCGTCGCTGACATAGAGCATATTAATGATGCTGTATGGGAACGGTCCGATAATACGATTCAGCCGCAGCTCTTTGTTCGTATTGTCGAACACATAGATATGCCCGTCGAAACCGCCGGTATAAACGTAACGGCTTTCATGGTCGAACTCCAGGAACTCGATATCATCGTCTGTGAAATTGTACAACTGAAGGCCGGTTCCATCCTTTTCCACAGTAATGACGCCATTGCGGATGTTTTCATGTTCATTGATCCCCGCATCCTGCGTAGCCCAGAATCGGTCATGACGGCGGTCGTAACGAACCCAATGGACGTTATTGTTGTCTACCTTCAACGTGATGGGGAAATGTCCCGTCTCGAGATTGCCCAGATGAAGCAAACCCGATGTCTCGGAGACGGCGTGCGTATCTGCGCATTCGACGTTAATGCAATCCACGAACGAATTGGGGCTGAACGGCTTGCGAATTTCTAGCAATTCGAAAGAATCAGCGTCGATAACGGCGAACTGGCTGTATCCGTTATTGCCATACACTTTGCCATTCACGACAGCTAACCCGCGATTAGACGCTGGCGAAGGCTCCTCGCCTTCCATCAATCCCACGTCGTCCCGCAGGTACATATCATCATATATGTCGAGCGGTTGCAGCGTTTCAAGATCCCATCTGGCAATCGAACCTCTGCGGTCTTTCGTGAATACGAAGCGATCGGTGGCGAATAGACCATTCTTGGGCTCATTATACGAAGTAGTAGGAGAGGAAAGGAGCAGGTTTAGATCGAGATCCAGCAGATGGATCCGTCCTTTCACATCCGATGCGAGAATAGCATTCTTGCTGGGTACATAGATCATCCGCATCATGCGGTCTTGTACATTCATAACGTGTCTCCCTCCACGAAATTGGTTGTTAGGCAGCCCTTTAATAGGCCCTGCAATCCCTTAATAGCAGAACAATATCCAGCACATGCATGCTGAGTGCAAGCGCTGGATATTGCCTTAGTAACTAGATGAGTGGTTCAATAATTCCGCGAACCGGTTTTTTGAATTGGCTTTTTTTCATTGTGAATCACCCCCTGCCTGTAGATGATCGACGGGATAACGAATGCATCCTTGCTTTCCCACAACGAATCATAATCGAACTTTAAGGCGATGTACATATTTTGCTAATTGGTCTAAAATTCGACAATCCAGTACTTTTAATCTACCTTTTTCTAAGTCGTTCTCGTTGACAAGCTGAATTCATCTCAATTTCTGTTCCGCCGTTTTTCGTAAAAATTAGGAACAAATGTATGAAGCGAGGCGCCATCAAAAGACCTACTGCGCCGTAGAAGGCTTAATGTATCCACAGAGAGTACCCACAGAGATAGGCAATTGGAGAGGATTTGTCTTCGGGACTTTTCTTACAGTTGATTTCGAGAGAGGAATGACCGGATTTTATTCTTATCGCTAACATTTTCGCCAAAAAATGATAAAAAAGTCCTGAGAATTAGGGCAAAGTCAAATCCAGCGAAGCTGTTGTCTACTTTAGTGGGAATAACTCGAAATACTCTATGCTTCTGATAAGAAGCTTAATAAATTTCCGATTGCATCGTAATCATATGATTGGTTAATGACATTGGCAGCAATTTGCTTCGTTATAGATATAAAGACACCAAGTCCTTGTCATTGGTTCTTGACAAGAACTTGGTGTCCTGCAGCCGATATCTCTCACAGCTTATTCTCCATCTCAACACCAAACCCGCGATATATTTACGCGGGTTTGGTGTGAATCGGCATCTATTATTTTACTTTCTCCTTTATTTTTTGTTTTACAATTTCGTACGTTTGGTTTTCTAATGCAGCGAATTCCGGGGCTTTCGAATATAGCGGATGAATCTTTTCCTTACTTTTGTCCATTTTGTCCGTTTTGTCCATTTTGAAATATCCTGCCGAGAAATGAGCCGAATGATATTTGCCTGTCTTCTCATCCCGATTTAAAAATAAGATGTAGCTATCACCTACTTGTACTTCCGGATCCAAGTTTACGTCAACATTGTAAATGTTGAGTGTGGCTTCTTCACCATTAATTCTCCCCTTGAGCGTGTCCGAGACAGAAATGACGATATCCCTCCCATTCACCGTATAAGATGGGTCTACCCCGAACTTCTCCGTTACTGCTCTTTCAGGAGTATCCTCCTCCATTGTCAACGTATTCGATGTGTCATTGATTGAAACGATTTCCCCGGATATTATGGTGTCTGCGGAATCCACGATTGCTTGCAAGTTTTTCGGATATCTGACACTTACTGATGCGTTGCCGGCTCCTGCAAATTCCGGTTCCGTCCATCCCTCTTCAAGAGTCTGTTTAGTAGGACCATTGTTTACTTTACCGTACGCAGCAAAGCCAGCCCCTAGAAGAAGTACCGCTAATACACCTGATAGAAGGATATGTTTTCTCATCATTTAACCTCCAGTTTCAAATAGTATCATTGAAAATTAATAGCCATAAAACCGTTTGACCTCACCTACTTCATGATTCTGCGGCGTATAGCTTTTCTCCATCCACATGTATGTATAGCTCATGATTGATGGATCCGTACTAGGATCTGCTGGATTATACTTAGGATCGTGAGAATGTCCCAGACACAATACATGCCCAAATACATGAGTCATTGTTACGATATAATCATGCTTCGACATCGTCATATAGACGGGTTTGGGATTGAAATAGATTGAAGCAAGTTTGATTTGTTCGCTGGAAGCGGCGGCATTATCATATGTAGTAATGACGCTGCCATATGTGTCAACTACATCCGTAACTCCTATAACTTCATAAGCCAAGCTAGGTTGGCCAAAACGGCCCTTCAACCATACTTCAAACATCAAACATCTCTTGTCATAATCACCTAATCAGCTAACATCGGTCGAAAAAATTTATGAAAGGGTTACAAATTTAGTTTAACGAAACAAATCCAATCCATAAATCTACAAATTTTCTATAAAACTGTAATATGTATAGTTTTGTGTCTCGTTGTGTCTGATTTAGGGAAATATTCTCGATCTTGTCGTTTGAGATAAACTTGATTTAATAAACGTATAAAGTTCGCGCGCGCATTCGGGTTTATACTCGGAAGTACCTTCAACTATAAGCATCACCCTCGCATAATTCAGCATTTGCTTAGTTCGCCACGTTGTTCGTACAACTCCCGTAACTTCGCCCTCGGCTCCGTCTGCGGCATTCAAGCTTGGTTCTTGTCATCCTAGATCCGTTGTATAACAAATAAAAAGTCGCAGTAAAGCGACGCGACTTTTGTATCCGTATGAAATTCAGCTCGTTCCAGCTGAAGCGGAGCCGTTAAATACTGCAGGCCCCCTCAACGTGAATACCGAATCCGCCCCTGCGCTTATGAACAGCCTGTAGCGAATTTGTCCTGCTACAACTATATTTATCGGCGGGAAATCTCCTGCCGATACACTGAATGGCGGGATGTCGAACCCAGTATTTGGGGGAATAAATGAATCGGTATAAATAACAGTCCCCGTACCAGCCGTACCCGTTCCATTGCGCTCAATTGTTACCGTAATGGTTGTTAATATTTCAGCATCCACCAATGCAATCCCGACTATTCCTGTTAACGCAATGCGTACAAGACCGGCATTGCCTGCTGGTGCTGCTGCTACTGTCTGAAGTCCTATATCACCAATTAATAATGGCGTAGCGCCAATCGGCTCTGCACCCGTGCTATTGTTCCGATGCACCGACAGTCGTTCGTCCAGAAATTGTATAGCCATACTAAACCCCTCCTTGTTGCTAAACTATTGTATTATATGTAGCTGCTACTAGAGTTGAACTAGGCGGAGGTTTAAATGATAGACTCGCAGCACAAATGTAAAAACCATCGTCACAATGATGACGACGGTTTTTACATTTGTGCTGCGTGAGAGTCGGTCGGCATGTATTTGCCTAGCCCTTATATACGGCATATCGCTTGTAATCCGCGCCGCAAAGTTTGATATTCCTGCTTTGAGACTTTAATTTTTGGTCACTAATTTTCCATGTATGGTTTTTCTTTTCGGCACGTCTATTAATGACATAGTGATAGCAGTCCGTTGAATAAATTTTGAGGCCTTTATTGTGGCAGCGTCTCAGAAACCCTACGGTTTCACCTAGGGATACGGGACGGAATCGAACCTTATTGAATATCTGCTTACGACAAAGCAGTGTTGCGCCTGCGATCTGCTTCACTTGTTTCATTTGCTTCTTCGGATAACGAAGATAAAGCTTAGAATCAGCTTCTAAGAAAACGAGACAAGCTCTTTTTCCCACTATATCAGCTTTAGATTCGGCTAAAGCGTCCATCATCGTATTTAAATAATACGGCGAATAATAGTCATCATCATCAAACCGGGCTATAAATCCATAACGGGCTTTACGAATCGCATCATTTAAACAAGAGCCCAGCGCTTTCTTCGCAGGCCTTTGAAAGATCGAGATATCTTTACGTGTCTTATACTTAGTTCGATATTTCGCTAAGTTCATCGAGTCATTATTTAAAATTAGAATCAGTTCTTTGGATTTATACTTCTGACGATCATAGTTTGCCAGCAGCCGTTTGATGTAGTCGGGACGATTGGTGCAAGTAATCACCGATACTGGTTCTGATTCAAACCGGGTATTAAATTTTCCCTTCATCTTCTTCATTTCAATCCGCTTCCTAACCGGTACGGACGTGTCAGACTCTGCATCCGCATCAATTCCGATATCGTAACAAAGCGAAAACCTTTTTTTCTTAGTTCCTTTATAATCACGGGCAGCGCAGCCAAGCTTTGAAACCATGGATCGCAAGCATGTAGCAGTAAAATCGAACCGCCGCGCGCATGGCGTACAACCCTTCTCAGGATCTTAGAGACGTCGGTTATTCTCCAATCCAAAGAATCGACATCCCAATGCACGATTAACTGTTTCAAAGCGCGAAGCTTTCGAACTACACGTGGATTCATATCCCCGCCTGGGGGGCGAAACAGCTTCGTTCTTATATTTGTTGCCTGATAAATAGCTTTGCCTGCCTTCTTGACCTCATGCTCAATCCAAGCATTATTTTGTTTCCTATAGTCTTTGTGCCTATAGCCATGAGAGCCGATCTCGAAGCCTTTCTCCCGAATTTTCCTCGCAATTCGGGGATGCATTTCCGCCCATATGCCTGTAATGAAGAAGGTAGCTTTATGGATGCCGCGTTTCTGCAGTAGGGAGAGCATACGTAGTGGAACCCTATGTCCGTTAGCGATGTCGAAGGTTAACGCAACAGCTTTCTTTTTCGTATCTACACGGTATAGAACTTGCCGCGAAGCCATTTCGGGAAAGCCCTCCCTCGCCAAGAATTCCGTTTTTAAATGATCTTGTTCTTCCGCAGATGCTGAATCATATACCGGGCACGGCAGGTGTAGTTATGCTTCGCGACCGCAAGTTTTCCTTGTTTACGTATCCTCTTGCGCTCTTCAGGGTGTTTAAGATAATAGTTTACTAACCTACGGGTTTGCTTAGCGGAGCTAGTAACCACAAGATCCCTGCCTGGTTTAAATAACCTGCGTATTTCAGGAGTATCGCTTGTAATTAAAAAACCTCCTGATCCAAGAATTTCATAAGTTCTTTGGGTTACCTGGGTGAGCTGATTCTGCGGACCGATAATGATCTTGGCCGAATTATATACTTTATGAGCATCGGAGTAAGGCAAGTAACCATGGATCCATTTGCGTGGAATTCGACTTCCAAGAACAGGCTTCATCAACTCCCACTGTCTCCCCCAGAAGTCTACTCTCGTGCCGTCTTGGATTAAAGGGCGAATGAGGTGTTTGATCGATTTAATGCGAAAATGCTTAGGGTACATTTTTAAAATTCGTGAATACCCATTTGCCACAATACCGATATCACGTTTCAAGCTCCTAATTACCTTACCTTCTTTGTGGACCTTTGGATGGTATCCAAAATCCATGTGGGAAGCTTTGATTCCCATTTTTTTATAATTCCTAACCATGGAACGACAAATCGTAAATACAAAATCAGGCTTGACCGTACGCACATAAGGAAGTGAAAAAGATTCATGGTGTGTTGGGTCTTCTGTGGCCCAGTACACATGCGGAATTTTCGAAGAAGCCACGTATCTGCGCACCAAGTATTGCTTATGCTCCTCATGTTCGGGAGTCCATCCCATGCTGATAACTAGATCCGGCTTGAACGTTTTGAGCAGCCGAGGCAGCTTATTTCTCGTCAGCGTTCCAGAAATTTTAACTGTGTGTCCAAGATCCCGGAATCCGTTCGGGAGCCCATGAATCCACATCGGGTGGTTTTCTAGAAATAAAACCCTCATCGTTGCCCCTCCGCTATTTGATAATTGTAGGATTTGAGCGACAACACCCCGAATCGAAACCCTTGCGCTCTTAGGCCTTTAATAATGACAGGCAAAGCAGCCGTACTGTTATCCGCAAAATCATGAAACAAAATGATGCACCTGGAGCTTCTTCGGCTTTCGTTAAGCACTAGAGTTGAAATTTGGCTTGGAGATAGCCGGGGAAGGCAAGAATCCTGCGAATCGATCGTCCAGTCACAATATCGATATTTTCTTGATTTCAATTTTGCCTTGATCGAACGTATAAGATAGAGACCTCTTTTCGAAGAAAGCAACCGATTGTTAGAACCTCCAGGAAATCGAAACAAACGGGGTTTGAATCCAACAACCTTAGTAAGCAGCTTCTCTAAACGATCAAAATCTTGAAAAAAACTTTTTTTATTCGAGTAAATCTTGGCATAATCATGTGAATAAGTATGGTTACCCATAATATGACCTTGTTTAATGATTTTTCGATACATACTCAATCCGTAAGGAGTTTCTTTTCCCAAAACAAAAAAAGTCCCTTTAATCCCATAACGTTTCAAAATACTCAAAATCTGATTTGTATTTTTTGAAGGTCCGTCATCAAAAGTGAGATAAGCCACTTTGTTTCGCTGGCTCCATCTCTTCCGTCGGCCACGATTCACTTTAGAAGCCCCTTCTTCCGTAAGATGTTCAACATAGATTTGGCACGCTCGGTGTAGTTGTGTTTGGCAATAGCCTTCCTACCGTTTCGACGAATTCGTTCTCTCTCCTTATCATGCTTTAAATAGTAACGAACCTTCGCCAGAGTCTGCAACGGACTGGAACTGACAACCACATCTCTTCCCGGCTTTAATAAAGCCCTGACCGCAGGAGTGTCAGACGTCAAAAAGAAACCTTCAGATCCCAACGTTTCAAACGTTCTTTGAGTCAGCATATCCGTGTAATTTTGCAGACCTAGAACAATTTTCGCGGAACTGAATACTTGGTTAGCTTTTTTGTAAGGAATACATCTCTTAATAGAACTTTTGGGAATAGATCGGCCTAGAAACGGTTTCATTCGAGACCAATTCCGTCCGTAAAAGTCAATTCGATATCCTTGCTTCAACAGGGGGCGAACCAAGATGCGAAGAGACTGGCGGCGGTAGAGTTTTGGGTATTTGCGGAGCACATCCGGATAAGCATTCGCGATCACTGCAATGTCCGTTCGATACTTGGCACGGAATTTGGTTCGGAAGTGAACCCTAGGATGAAAAGCATAATCCAAATAGTCAGCCGCATACCCCATTTTTTTGAATCTCTTTGCCGTTTTCTCTGAGATTGTAAAGGTATGATCGGGTTTCATCCGTCTGAGAAGAGGAAGCGTAAAGACATCTGTGAAGTTGGGATCCTCGGTCGACCAGTAGACAAGCGGAATATGAAATCGGGTTGCTAGTCTCCTTACCATTCGTTGTTTGGCTTTGGTATGATCAGGCCCCCATCCTACCGAAACAAGTAAATCTGGTTCAAAAGAAGTCAACAGTCGAATTAGCCTTCTCTGCTCTACGGGGCCCGATACCTTTACTTCATGGCCTAAATCCCTTAGTCCGTCTGGCAATCCATACGACCATAACCTTCCTCGTTCCAAAAACAAAATTCTCATGCCATCACCATCCTATTTATGGCACCTAAATAACCAAATTTCCGGAATCGACATATATATGTTGAAAAAGGAGAATTAACTTTGTCCTACGAAGCGGTTTACAATGTTAAAACACGCAAAAAGTGCATAGCTTTAACGTTTGATGTAGGCTGGGGAAAAAAAGTCCTAACACCCGTACTGGATACGTTATCCTCCCATCATGTGTACAAAGCAACTTTTTTCCTGTCCAGCACCTGGGTCAAGGAGCGTCCGAAACTGGCTTTAAAAGTGAAAGCAAAAGGTTATGAAATCGGGTCTCATGGCCATCTGCACGAAAATTACACGGAACACACCAACAAATGGATTAGCCGTGAAGTAAAAAAAGCGGAAAGTATTATTAAAAAAGTGACAGGCGTAAAATGCCGCCTCATTCGAACTCCTAACGGTGACATGGATCAACGTGTTATCCGACTCCTTGGCAGACTAGGCTATCGGACCATTCATTGGAAAGTAGATTCATTCGATTGGACGAATCCTGGGGTCGAAAACATTATTCGGAAATCAAGTACAAACGTCAAACCTGGCGATGTTATATTGTTTCACGCCAGTGATTCCGCCCGTCAAACTGCCAAAGCTCTGCCTGCCATTCTCCGCAGACTTAGGAGACAAGGTTTTCGATTTGTGACCATTTCTGAACTGCTGTCCATGCGCGTTAAATAATGCCATGTTTCCGCAAGGTTTTAATCACATAAGCCGCCCGTTTTTGATAAGTATGTCTGGCAGCTGCCTTAACGGCGTTAGCACGAATTTTCTCCCTTAACCTAGGGTTCTTCATATATTTAACGATTAGCTTTTTGGTCTCCTGTGCCGAATTTGAAACTAATAACTCCCGTCCCGGCTTGAACCATTTGCGCACCTCAGGCGTATCATCAGTAATCAGCAGTCCACCGGAAGCCATAACTTCATAAGTTCTTTGAGTAAGCCGGTCTTCAGCATTTTGTGGGCCAATAACAAACTTCACGGAGTTGTATACCTTAATGGCGTCTTTGTAAGGTAAGTAGCCGTGAGTCCAAGACTTTGGAACGTTGGCGTTAAACATCTTTTTCATCCTCCCCCAATTTCGTCCGTAGAAGTCTACATGGACCCCTGCTTTCAAAAATGGGTGAACCAGCTTTCTTAAGGACTTGAATCGGTAATGCCCCGGCTTTTGAATATATAATTGCGGATAAGCATTGGCAACAACCGCCGCTTCCCCTTTATATTTCTTGACACTCTTCAACCTGCGGTGGGTTGCGGGGTCACTCCCGAAATCAAGATGAGCTGCATGGAGAGATTTATTTCGGAATTTGTGAACGGTAGGCCTATGAATCGTAAACACAAAGTTAGGTTTTGTTCTGCGAATGAGTGGCAGAGAGAAATCCTCCGTATAACCAGGGTCTTCGGTTGACCAATAAACAAACGGAGCACCTGACATTTTGACCAACTTGGCAATAAGGCGTTGTTTGCTCGGAGTACTGTTCGCCGGTGTCCACCCTATGGCCATAATAAGCGTGGGCTTGAATTGCTTGATCAATTGCTCCGTTTTCTTGCTTGGGTTGCATGTTTTAACCTTATGTCCTAACTTTTCGAATCCTTTCGGTAATCCGTAAATCCACATTGGATGGGACTCTAGAAACAATATCCTATAAAAAGTCATAATCGCACTCCTTAAAAAGCCTACTCATCCGTACAGATGTCTCATTGTATTCATCAATAGCCCTGGTGGAATAGACAGCAACCCATTCCGCTATTAGGCCAATTGAATTTCTTGAACGACGGGATCTGCTGCGTCCTGTAACTCAACTTCGTTGGGAATGCCATCAAGTTCTTGTCTTTGCACTTTGATAAGAATTTGATGACATAAACAAAAAAAGCCGCAACTTATGCGACTTCTAATGGGGCAATGTTCATGTCAACCGACACATATTACGACCAGGAGCAGCTGCCACTGGGCAAACTGCTTCTGGAACATTAAACTCAAGTAACCGATAGTGAGACAACCGCTACTATTTATTCAGCGTAAACTTAACTTTATTTTTACTCCAATTATTAATTTCTTTTGTTATTTGACTAAAACCAAATTCTCCAGAAGATATCTTCCAGCTGCTATCATGATATAAAGCGGCAGATATTGTTTATGATATGCCGGATCCATCACAATTGGATCCAATAGCCTAACGTATTGGAAAGTTTAATCGCCTCCACATGAGATGCGCGATGTTACATACAAATAAAGATCCGCTTCATTAGCGGATCTTTGTCTCCCATATTCTATTCTTCTTGTGACAATTTAAAGTTCGATCCACTCATTAATGATCCACTTGCCGTCTGCACCCTTTGAGAGGAAAAGCACAGCTTCATATGAGTACGAGTCATACGCATCTTCATTATTTTGCACATCGAACGTGAGGAGCGCAGTTGCCGTCCCCTTCGCTTCATCAGCTTGGAAAATATAAGCGTCCGAAGCGGTATACGTCAAATCGAACATCGATGCCATAGCATCCCAAACTTCTACAATGTTGTCTGCGTACTTCGAATTAGCAGCGAACAGCGTCGAGATTGAAGCGGTATCGCCCGTATTGAGTTTATCTGTAACTTGCTTCACAGCACTATTCACTTCTGCAGCAAAATCTGCCGACACCTTCGCTGGCTGCGCAGGAATGTTGTAATCGAAATCATCAACCGAGAAAGACTTCAGCTTCCATGCACCGTCTGCATCTTTCGCTAACTCGAACGTCATCGCATACAACTCATCGATTGTATTCGGTTCCGCCGAATGAACGATGAATTCCGCTTCAATCGTCGCCTTCGTACCGGCGTATGAAGTAATCGTGCTCGATTTCACAGAGAAAGTCAATTGCTCCGGCGCGAAGAAATCCGTTACCGACTCCTCGACATCTGCATTCCACATACTAGGCAGCCAAAGCACCTTTACCGCGTTAATATCGTCTTTGCCGATAGCGGCTGCATATGCCTGGATTGTATCAAGCGCTTTCTGCTTGCTGAGCTTCGTTACTGCAGCTGGCGACGTGACGACGAGCTTACTCACGCCGTCCCACTTCGCCAGTCCGCCTAACGATTGAACAACGATCTCTGCCGGCGTGATGACATAGCCGTTTACGACATACGGTGCGATAACGATCGCTTTCTTCTCGCCGTTGACATACGCAGTCTTGCTGCCTACCGTCAGCTTCACAACCGTAGCGCCGAGCGTGAGCTTTACCACTTTCGCCTTCGTATCGTATGCATACGTTGCACCGAGCTTGTAAGCTAACGTCTTCGCTTCGACCAGTGTAACATTGGTTTTGTATACTGGCGCATTCGTGAATTTGACTGCAGTGCCGTCAACCGTCACCGAGACTGGAGCAGCAGCTGCGAATGCTGCAGCAGGCAGGAGCATGAGTAGCATACAGAATAGCATCAATACGGATAGACTTTTTTTCACTTCATTTCACCCTTCTTTTGTCTATTTACCCTAATTAATATCGAAACGGATGCCATAATTTTGAATACGGATTGGGAAATTTTCGATTCGCCCTTTATACCGATAACAAAAAAAGCCCGCGAATTGCGCGGACTTCATTCGGATAATGTTGTTCTTTGCCAATAGACTCTACTATACTTTTTGGCTGCAGTTTGCCCCGGCAGCTATTAGCGCGTACCTCTCTCTGATAATCAAACGCTTTTGTCGACACAAGCGGTTAATCGCTTCTCGATATCGGAAGCAATACTTATCAAGGCTTTGTTTTCGACCAATCCAATCAAAGCCGTCGGTTTCGGCATGCCGATCCTAGTTGTACCATTCTCTACATATACGGCCAATTTGCAAGGGAGAAAGTAACCGATCAGTGCATTCTCATACAGTACACGCTTAGCTTCAACCGGATTACAAACCTCTAGAATCTGATAAGACCTATCAAATTCGACACCTTTCTCTTGCAACTTTTCCCGCAGATCGAGCTGCCACAGCACTCCGAAGTTCTCAGCTTTTAGATTTTCCGTCAGTGCCTCGATCGCTTCTTCAGATGTCTTGGTTGTTTCAACTGTATAGTGGAACATTAAAAAATCGCCCCCATAATTTTTTTTCTTCGATCATTGCTCAGTAATAAGACCTGACTGAAAATCATTATTGCTACCTCGTCCATTGAACCCGATGTCGCCCTAAAATTATTTGGTCATATAGTATGATTCCCACCAATCGGAGAATTTACTATTTCGCCCATTTCGCATTCCGGTAAGAGGGTAAGATGATCCAGAGTATATTTCCATCTTGTTTTTGATAAACTACCAGACGAGAACTTGATAAACTCGGAGAGGAATATGTGAACTATGTCTGTGTCCGTAAAAGTATTAAAAGTAATGGTCTCACTTGTTATTTTCTCTTTCGTGCTCCTTTTTGCTGCTACTGATGTTGGTGCTAGCAATAAAATTAACAATGACTTGACTATACTTGATCATTTAAGATCAGGTGGGTTCATTATTTATTTTAGACATGGAGAGGCAACGGTTGGCCAAGATCAGCCTGATCTTAACCTTAATGATTGCCGAACGCAGAGAAATTTAAGTAATCGTGGTAAAGAACAAGCCCAGGCAATTAGGGAAGTTTTCAAACGGAATCCCTTCCCCATTCAATTGCCGGTCATAACCGATCCATATTGTCGAGCAAAGGATACGGCTGATATTATTTTTGGAAACAAAAACGTCACCGTATATCCTAGTTTAGCTTCCATTGAAAAATTAAAAATAGAAGCTCTTCCAGCTGTAGAGAAACAGCGAATATTATCGAATCTAACGAAAATCTTCGAAACTCCACCCGCTCGTGGAACAAACACAGTCATAGTCGCTCACACTTTCCCGCCTAACGTAGCTCTAGGTGAAATTCCCAATCTGGGAGCTGTAATCATAAAGCCACAAGGATACGGCAAAGGGTATGAAGTTGTGGGTAGAATTACGCCAGAAGAGTTAATAAGGTGGTCAAATAAATCTGTCCGCGAAACATCCTGAAGTCAAATAACATAGCCCGCACGATCATAGGATCGTCGGGCTTGTTCTTTAGTCTGAATTATCGTCAAATGTCATTCTTTTTAACCTTGCTTGATTACGTTAACGCCCCTTATCGAGCATTATGGGGGTTAAATGTCCAGCCTTGATCGTCATGATAAATCATCTGCTTACTCATTCCGCCATCTATTGTAATATTTTCTCCCGCGATGAAGCTGCCTGCATGACTGCAAAGGAACAGAACCATTCCGGCAATGTCAAGCGGCTCCCCTACTCTTCCGGCAGGATGCTGCATCATATCTGCACTTGTATATTCAGGTGTATAATGTTTCTCTTTCTGATAAGCTCCAGTATCTATCCAACCAGGGCTAATTGCATTAACTCTCACTTTCCCGGCCAGGCTTGAACTAAGAGCATGAGTTAAAGCGCTTATTCCCCCTTTCGCAGCGGAATAGCTTTCTGTATCTGGTTGAGACATGAAAGCTCTCGTTGAAGAGATATTAGTAATAGCACCATCGGGAGAAAAATAATCCATTAACAATTTGCTAAGCATATACGGCGCTGAAACCCCGACCCTCAAAGTGTAATTAAAGTCATCGAAACTACAATCCGAAAGTATCCCCCGTTTACTTATGCAAGCATTGTTTATTAAGAAATCAATATGATCGAAACGTTTTTTCACCTCTTCAACAACCTGTATAATTGTTTCTTCCTCCGCAATATCTCCAGGGACAAATAATAATTTCTCATGACCGTATGTAAGGATTAATTTTTCAGCTGATTCACCGTCAATATCATTAAAGGCAACATAAGCGCCCGCTTTTAAAAATTCCTCCACAATACAACGACCAATTCCGTTCGCTCCGCCGGTTACCACACAAACTTTATCTTGAAAATTCATGATTTATTCCTCCTTCATAAACTACTCTGCTTAAGTAGAACAACCCGTAATAAACCATACCATTTGTTAAGTCATTCTGCATGTTAACATACCCGTTGCTTCAAATAAAAAAGGAGCTGCGTCGAGCAAGCTCCTTTGCAATCGTTCTCCATTTGTTTAATAACCTGCCTGCTTAGCTTTATTCCTTCTCAGTACGGCTATCGGTGCCGACGTTATCACTATCGGCATCCCCTGAATCTTCTCCTATCTTATTACCTAATGCGCCTCCAGCGACTGCACCTGCAATCATGCCGAGTGGTCCCAAAAGTGAACCTATGGCAGCCCCTGCCGCGGCACCGCCGATGGTTCCTACAGCTTCACCTGAGAGCACACCAGCAGCGTTGGTCGTGTTGTGCTCTTCATTATGGTTACGCTCGTTATTTTCCTTCAACTGTATCACTCCCTTGTTTTCCTGCGTCAGTCCCAGAACATATATTGCCCATCTTCTCTGGAAAACAACTAACCAGCCTTGAGAGAAACAATCATCATCGTTCATGCCTGAGAAATAAAAATTTTGGGATTTCGCTTGAACCTGACGTTACGTAATGATTTATAATGGGCATTACAGCAGGATGAAACGGTAGTTAACGGCTAATAATCGAACCATATTAGAGGGAGAAACGAAGATGAGAAAACTAGTTCTATTTCTGCACGCATCGCTTGATGGTTTTGTTGAAGGGCCGAATGGTGAAATGGACATTGGCTGGGTTTCCTACAATGCTGAATTGGAGAAACACGCGAAAGAAATTCTGAGTACGGTCGACACTGTCATTTGGGGACGCGGGACTTATCAGATGATGCACAGTTACTGGCCTTCTGTACCTTCCGACCCATCAGCTTCGGAGCATGAACGCAATCATGCTGAGTGGATCGAAAAGACCGCCAAAATCGTTTTTTCCACGACGCTGGACAAAGCGGAATGGAACAATTCGAGACTGGTGAAAGAAAATGTGGAGGATGAGATCAAGAACCTCAAACAGCAGCCAGGCAAAGATATCGTCATCCTCGGCAGCCCCAGGTTAGCACACTACCTGATGAAGCTTGATTTAATAGATGAGTATAAAATTACGGTGTCTCCCGTTCTGATCGGCAGCGGGTTGCCGTTATTCCAAGGTCTCAAGGAGAAGATCAATCTTAAACTTATCGACAACAAGACCTTTGATTCGGGAGCCATTGGCCTCGCTTACCAGACGGTTAGATGACCTTGTCTACGAATCAGATTACGTTAATGGAGAACGATTGATCAATAACAAAGGCAGTCTACGACTTTATTCTCCAAGTCATTAGACTGCCTCTTATTATTGTGAAGTTTGATCTCATCCGTCCTAATGTTTGTAGACCCTGCTATTCATCGGACACGCCTCTATTCAAGAAACGGTTTCACTGAGCATACAGTGATTCCCTGTTAATTCCTGCCTCATTCTACTGACGGATCCGTATGGAGGTCTTGATCAGGCGCAGTGATTTCCCAACGGGTAAAGGTTACTTCAAAGCCTTCACGGGTTGGTGAGCAAGTGAATGGACCTGCCTGATTACCTGTAAGGTATGGAAAACGTGCTACTCGAATCGTTCTCCATGCATATTGTGTGCTGCGCGCTCGAACAATTACGGCATCCTTGATGATCGATGCGCGTATGGTTACCTCTTCCCCTACCCATTCCGGTACTGCCGATAGCGACCAATCAGAATAACCGTCCGTAACCACTGTTGCAAGCTGGGGAATGCCGTCATTGATCTCGATTCCTGTTTTAATCCATTGTCCTGGACCCTGATACAGCAGCAGTCCGGCCTGATCATATAGTTCAGTGAAGGAGCCGAGATGAAAAGTTACCTCAACCGCTGTGTTACGATCCCAATCGGCGAGTAAAGCCGGGCCATCTTCGAATTCAAATTCATACAGCGTCTTCTTCCAGAAGTCTCGGCCTTTCTCAGGCACAACCTTCAACGATTGTCCTTCCTTCCGGACAGATAATGGAGGGTTAAGCCATACTCCTGCATCCCATTCCATTCGATATCTCTTAAGCAATGTCATCGATGATTCCTCCAATTTATGTTCTGAGAAAAAGTCATCCGAAATGTATCGCTGTATCGCCTCTACTCACTTAGTTCTCAATTTTATAACTTCAGTCTCAATTATTGTACTATATTTGATTCCATAACAAAAAAAAGCCCGCGATTAAGCGGACTTCATTTCATTCGAACGATAGCATTAAATTTTGAACATGCCCATTAAAGGCATAATCGACTTCACTACATTAAGTCCAACTTGGATCGTCGGCATCATTTGTTTAAGTGATCCTTGAAAACCGCTCTGCTGCCCGCCGCCTGCAGGCCTTGGAGGGTCTTCCGAATTTTCTTGTTTTTGAACGCCTGCTCCTGCAAAACCCGATGGGCCGGAAAACATCGGCTTAAATAAGCCTCCCAAAGAATTGAGCGCACCGATTCCCCCGATCAAGGAATCCAGCAGTCCCGATACTTGCACTTCCGGTGACTTGGAACGATTAGATGGTTTTACTTTACCACAACTTCTGATATCGGAAAGGATAAGCTGCTGGTTATGAACGGCTCGAACCGTTCCGACATAACAGTTACCGTCATTTAATAACACGCAAACGGGCTGCCCGATACAACGGTAAGCTTGTTTGACCGCAAGAACTCTACCCTCAGGTTCTCTTCTCTTAGGAGCTTTCCTGGATACCATTACTGTTACCTCTCTTCACTATTAGAAGTTGTGTCAACCGCAATCAAATACAGAAGAAAGGCAAAATGAAAAGCGATGCTAGAATTGCAAATGGAAAAAAGGAGCAACCGCCGCCGAAACCGCCACAGCCTCCACCGTACCCGCCATAACCCCCACCGTAACTGCCATAATAACTGGACAGTCGGGCTTGATGCATGGAGCGCATTTGTTGTTTAGAAGATTTTCCGTTCTGAACAGAGGACATGGTGAATGGCTTGCTGTCGAACGTACAATCCTCCACCATTAACTTTCCGTCTACTACTCCCTTAATCGTTCCGATAAAATGTCTACCGTCATGCGTAACCGCACTGACCCTTCGACCGATGTACGGATAAACCGTATGTTGGGAAATCGGATAAACTTCCTGCATATCTTCATTCCTCCTAACCTGCAGCTTGTTTATCCTAGATTATGAGAGAACCTGCTATAAGGACTGTACGATTGTCTTTCTATTAAGAAAAAATCAATATGTACTTCCTTACTAGTCATAAATGGTGTAGTCATTACGGCAGTTATGCATAGGATATCGGAAGAGGATGAGGTGAAATGACGATGGATTATCATACATTATTAGCCCGGCTCGGCGAAGGAAGCGCGCATCCAGGCGGTTTCCAAGCGACTACAGAATTAATCGAACAAATTGGCTTTGCTCGCGGCACTAAAGTGCTGGAGGTAGGATGCGGCACAGGCCGAACGGCGTGTTATTTAGCCAGTTTAGGCTGTAACGTGACCGCAATTGACCGGAATAAGGATATGATTCTGAAAGCAATCCAACGTGCGAAGACAAGCGGACTTCCCGTCCGCATCGTCCGGGCGGATGCCTCTTCCATGCCTTTCGAGGATGATACGTTTGATGCCGTGTTTACGGAGTCGGTTACGGCTTTTACCCAGGGAAGCACCGCTATACATGAATACTGGCGAGTGCTGAAACCTCAAGGCGTCCTATACGATCGTGAACTCGCATTTGCTAGGAAATTAACCGCAGCGCAAAAGAAAAAACTCCAGTCATTCTACGGACTTCATCATATGAAAACCGTTCCGGAATGGCTGAAGCTGATAAGCCAATCAAAGTTTCAGCATTACTCTTCTTCTCAATTTGTGCAGATCAAACAACCGGTTAGCGATAACGATCCATTGCGGGTAATCGATCACGAACTATTCACGAAACCAGATGCAGTTGCCATGATGATGAAAAATGAGCGTCTGATGAGCAGCTTCTCTAATGTGATGGGCAGCATTGTCATTACGGCTTCGAAAGCGTGAATGAAGATGCCGATAGTCGCTGATTATACTTGTTCTTTATAGAAAATAAGAAGCCCAACACCTCTTGTAAAGTGTTGGGCTTCTTATTTTGTAAGTGCACTCCTATTTAACTTCTGAAAGCTCGCTTTCCGTTACCCATTTGTGGTTTTTGACTGGTTCCCCACCAGTAGCCGGCGTATAATCCACCACATACACGGTTGTTTGCTCGACAGAATCAATCGTTGCCTTTGCTCCATCCATACCCTTCATATGGTCAGCCGCAAGCGTTACCTCATCGCCTTTAACGAATGGCGTATCGCCCGCATTCATTATTTCCTCTTGAACAACCCACTTATGATTCGTAACCTTGTCCCCACCTGTTGTCGGAACATAGGAAACGGTATAAACCGTAGTGTCGAATGCTCCAACGATGGTTGCAGTCGCGCCTTTCATGCCTGGCATATGGTCATCGAGTATGACGGCTTGACTTCCGACTTTAAATTTTGGATCATTGGCATCTTTTAGCCCAGCAGGAAGCTTATCCGAAGATGAATGTTTCATATCCATCCCTGAATTGTCCATATTCATTCCCTGCCCGTTGTTGTTAACGGTCTGTCCTTGATCCGAGCTGTTGCCACAAGCGCTTAACGCAATAGCTAGGATTACAGTGGTACCGAGTAAAGCTATCTTCTTTTTCATTCCCATTAACCCCTTCCAAAGGTGATGTTCTAATCTCCTTTCATTCTAATAAACAGTTGTGTAGATCTTGTGAGAGACATCACGGTGATTTAGGGAAATGAAACTCGACCTTGGTTCCTATGCCCGTCTCGCTGTGGATTTCGATATTGCCTTTATGGGCTTCAACTAACTTTTTTACAATCGTTAATCCAATTCCGCTCCCCCCGGATTTTCGGTCTCGGGACTTGTCCGCACGATAGAAGCGTTCAAAAACAAACGCGAGTTCTTTGTTATCCATTCCGATTCCGGTATCCGAGATTGAAACACTAACCATGTGGTGCTTCTCCGTTACCGCAACGGTAACTCTTCCGCCTGCGGGAGTGAATTTCAAGGCATTGCTGAGTAGATTAACCACAATTTGCCCGAAACGCATTTTATCGATAGAGGCTTGAACCTGTCCTTGATCTTGGAATGACAAGGCTACTCCTTTTTTCTCAAAGGCAGCTTGGTTTGCTCTTATATGATGTCGAACTAAAGAATGAATGTTCTCCTCATTGAGAATCAGTTTGAAGTTCGGTGATTCCACCTCTGTCAATTGTTCCAAATCGCCAACCAAGAATCGGAGACGCTCGATCTCTTCAAAACATGACTCCAACCGCTTAGGCGTTGGTTCCCAAACCCCTTCGATCATGGCTTCCATATGGCTCTTTAACGTTGCAAGTGGCGTTCTTAATTCGTGGGCTGCATCGGCCGTCATCGTTTTACGAAGCTGCTGTTGAAGCACCAATTGCTCGGCCAAATGATTAAGTGAATGACCAAGGTCAGCCAATTCGTCTTTGCCGTTTACTGCCGTACGGGAAGTAAGCTCGCCTTTGGCCATTCGTTCAGCAACACTTTTCATCTGGATAAGCGGCGCCGTTATTCGTTGTGCCACAAAGAGGCTAATCACAATCGCAAGCACGATACCGAGTATTGCAGTCCATATAACGGATTGAACAAGCGCCTGCTCAAAATGCATATCAAACGCTGAAGTGGAAGTCATATTGAGATCTTGTGATTGATGCCGATACATCGTTAGATGATAGTGTGTTTCAAGCAGAAACGTGATCGTTGAAATAATGAGAACACCAGAAGCAATGGCAATGCACGCTATTGCGATTCGCGCGTACAACCCTTTCATGCAGAGTCGCCTCCTGCAAACCGATAACCTACAGCAAAGACGGTTATGACGTACTCAGGCTTTTTAGGGTCGGACTCAATCTTTTGTCTTAAATTCTTCACATGCTGATCAATTGCTCGAGCATCACCTTCGAAATCGAATCCAAGCACCTTCTCAATCAGTTCTTCCCGCGAAAAGATTCTGCCTGGATGTCTTGCAAAAGTTTGCAGCAATCGATATTCATTAGGTGTTAGGCTTACGGGGCTGCCGCTTTTATAAACTTCATGCTTGGAAGGACGGAGAATCAGATCCCCATCCTTAAACGATAAGGTCTCGGCAAGTACGGCATCATCTTGTGCTCGCCGTAAATTTGCCTTCACTCTGGCAATCAGTTCGCGCGTACTAAAAGGTTTCAATACGTAGTCGTCTGCACCTAACGTTAATCCTTGAATACGATCCTCTTCCGTTACCTTAGCTGTTAACATAATAATGGGTATAGTAGAAAACTGCCGAATGGATTTGCAAACCTCAACCCCTGACAAGTCCGGGAGCATGAGATCCAATATGACAAGATCGATGTTTCCGTTGCGAACTAGCTCGAGTGCTTGGAGTCCTTTATCCGTTTCTATTGTTCTGAATCCATCCATTTGTAAATAGGAGACGACGACCTCTCGGATTTTCTCTTCATCATCTACCATCAATATGGTTTTCATTTAAACCCCCGAATAATATCAATCAATTTGCAATAACTTCATGCAGCTTATCTATTGAGATCCGTCTGATAAATTTGTTGAACTTCTCTTTGTTTTTTCCGTTCATTTGAAAATACGTAATGAGCTTGTGCACCGTATTCATCATATGTTCCGCATCTGCCCCCGTAATAAACAATTCTGCAAAGGCAGGTTTCAATGATTTGGGATCCCCGCCGATATAGATATCGAATGTATCGCGCATTTTGACGACCCCGATATCTTTGAGCAAAGGCTCGCTCGTCCCAAGGGCACAACCAGCGTAACCGATTTTCACGGGCGACGGTGTTGTTATTCCTGCAATCATGTCGTTTAGCTTTTCTGCAATCGCAAGTCCGGCATCTTCAGCGCCACGACAAAAGTTACAGGTTATAAGGCTTTTTGTAACAAATCCTGCGGGGTATACTTCAAGCCCTTTTGCCGCTAGCTTTCTCTTTACTTCTTCCAAACGTTCCTCTTCCAGTTCAACATACAATTGCTTGAAGGTTGTGAGCTCAATTCTAGCGCTCTCCCCAATAACCGACCCAATGAGTGCAAGTTGTTCAGGTTTAAAAAGGGTCCCTCCTATTTCGAAGCCAGGTGTGACCGCAATTTTCATCATCCCCATGTAATCCTCTCCTCAATAGAAATTTATTCATACGATATTTACTTGGCATTGTTCTGTAATGTACCCTTGGGGGGTATGTTTTGACCCGAAGAAAAAGGATTAAGGACATCGTGATGCGACATAGTTTTTTAATTGATCTGAATGATGACCTTTTCGTTCATTGCTATCGATGTGGAAGCATTCAACCTGCTCTTGTTCATGTTGCGCCATGGAATCACTCCCCAGAACAAAGATAACATACCCCGTGGGGGTATGTTAAGTGGGTAAATGTATATTTTCAGAACTTCGTTATTTCATTGGGTAATCCCGCTGCGATCGATTCGATTGTATCTATCTCAAATCCATTTTTTTAAGTCCTTGAAGTCTCGCATCTTTAACCTTCGCAATGTCAATCGCCTTTCCATTAATTACGACTGAAGGAAGCACCTGAATGCCATACAACTTTGTTCTTTCGATCGTTTCGCTAGATGCATGACTTTGATTCAAGTTATAGACAAAGACGTCACATTTGGAACAAGCTAACTCTTGTACTTGTTTGACCATTTCCTCGCACAAGAATGTACCTGCTGTGAAAACCTCGATTCTAGCCATTTTTCATTCCTCCTTCCGCTAGATGTTGAATAATAACACATTCATTTTTAGTCGGAATAGTATCGCGATTAGGCCGGTTTACGACCATTTCTAAAATGGACTTAAATCTATTTAATTGATTCATTTTCTCTTCAATCTGATAGATTTTATCTTTAGCAAACAGATACATTTCCTCGATTGGGAAGTACTCGTCACTTCTGTATATCGATAAGAGCCTTTTGATTTCTTCTAATGTGAATCCTATATCCTGCGCGCGCTTAATTAATCGAATATCATCCACCGTATCTGATGTGAAAATCCTATATCCTGATGTGTTTCTGGAGGACTGGGGTAATAGTCCACGCTTTTCGTAATAACGAATGGTCTCGACATTGATACCTGCTGCCTTCGCTACTTGGCTAACTGTTAATCCTTCCACAATTCACCTCCTCCTTTTGTGATTATAAACCTCTGACTTAGGTACAGGGTCAAGGGGCTACTCTTAAAATAAAAAAATGCCGCAAATATGCGGCAATCTTTCGTTTGTTATAAGTTCAACTCATCCTGCCTTTGTCGGCGCAACCGATCACGCTTCGCTCGGATACTTAAGCCCCCATGGCTCCCGGATCCGGTCCATCGTATCCATGATACGGACCGTCTCATCGACGGTCATGACTTGGCTCTCCTTGCGACCCTCGCGCAGGCACTCCATCGCCTCAATCGCCTGGAAGAAGTGGCCGGACGGTTCGAGCTCGTGCTTGAAGACGACCGGCTCTTCCCCATTCACATGCAGCGTTGCGGCTTTGGCGAATAGGAATCCCGGAATTTCGATCCGCCCTTTCGTGCCGTAGATGACGGCCTCGTTGGTCATAGACAGTCGTACCGAGCCGTGAAGGGAGGCGGTGCGGCCGCCGCCGTATTCGAACAGCAGCGAGAACTGCTCATCCACGCCTGTCTCGCCGATCAGGGCAGAACTCGAGATCTTAGAAGGCTGCTCTCCGCCAAATACCATCGACGCGAACGACACCGGGTAGATACCGGCATCGAGCAGCGTGCCGCCGCCCATTTCTTTGTTCAGCAACCGCCCTTCGGGATTCCAGCCCGCGTCGAAGCCGAACTCGGCCTTCACGATGCGCACGTCGCCGATCACGCCGCTGTCCAGCCACTCCCGCACTTTGACGATCGCGGGCAGGTAGCGCGTCCACATCGCTTCCATTAGGAATAGGCCTTTCTCACGAGCCAGGTCAGCAATCTCCTTAGCCTCGGCTGCGTTGATCGTAAACGGCTTCTCGCAAAGCACGGACTTGCCGCCGCGCAGCAGCGTCAGCGCGTTCTCTTTATGTATCGGGTGAAGCGTGCCGATGTAGACGATCTCGACGTCCGGATCGGCCGCGAGCTCTTCGCAGCTGCCATATGCGCGAGGGATGCCGAATTTATTGGCGAAAGCCTGCGCCTTGTCGAGCGAGCGTCCCGCGACGGCGACGAGCTCAGCGCCCGGCGCGTGCGGCAGCTCCGTAGCGAAGTTGTCCGAGATGCCTCCCGGTCCCATGATGCCCCATTTCACGATGCGTTGTTCTGCCATGTTAATTCTCCTTTACCACTCAGATAACTCTACCATAACCGATTCGAAGTCGATTGCAAAGCGTTTCGGGCAAACGAATTCGGCAAAAATAAGCAAGTTTTATTCTCTTCTCGCTGCCAATTCTTAGGCAGCGATGCTTTCCTGTATTGCCCGACCGTTTAACGGTTTGCGATTTCATGCGACTGCAGCAGCATAACACCAAGCTAAGAGACACCTGGTGAATGCTTTATAATGCACTCTCAGGTTACATTCAAGATAATGTTCTTTAGTTCTTTCAGAGTCTTGATTCGATAGCTGGCCTGTGAGAAATCATGCGTGTGTGTGAATTCGTTATGGACAATTACGCAGTCGATACCGGCCGCCACGGCGGAGTTCAACCCTCTGCTTGAATCTTCTACAATCAGTGTCTCTCCTTTCGCAGCTCCGAAGCGCTTCAGGCCGGTCAAGTAGGGTTCCGGGTGCGGCTTGCTGTGCTCATAGTCTTCGCGAACAAGAACGAAATCCATGAATTGCACAATCTGACGATTCTCATGAATAAGTTGAAAATCCGCACGTTTGGCAGTCGTCACGATCGCCATGCGGACGTACTTGGACAGCTCGGCTAGCGTTTCGACTACGCCTTCAATCTCTATGGCTTCTCTTCTTAGGTATTCCTGATAATAGACGTTGCGGACCTCGCGCTGCTTTCCTATGGTCTGTTCATCAATACCTGCCGCTCTAGCTTGCGACCAAGTACCGAATGACTGGGTCATGTCGCGGAGATATTGATCTTTATCCAAGGTAAATCCAATGTCAGCCAGAGCGCGCTCACCTGCTTTGTAATACCAGAATTCAGTATCAACCAGAACACCATCATGATCGAAGAGGATGTACTTTTTCATGGATTCGTTCTCCTTTGTCAGCTGCAGCAGCCATGTGAGTCATTATGTGCCGTTGATTACCCATAAGTTTAGCACGAACTGGATAATCATGGTCCCTATTTTATAGCTTGAAACAGTTTGATTGTAGCGAAATATACTCGAGTACTGGATTTGTGGATACAATGAAAAAAAAGCATCTCTACCTAATTCTTAGGCAGCGATGCTTTCCCTTCTTGTACGGCCGTTCAACCGGTCCGCGATATCGCGCAGCTCTTGCAGAATAACGTCAAGCTCGGAGCGCAATTGATGGAGCTCTTCCATGCATTGCGCCTGAAGACGGTTCATTGCGTCTTCGTTCAAATTCCCCATACGAATCTGGTACATCATCTTGTTCTGCATCGTCTCACTGTCGCTGATTCGGAATGCGGGCATTCTTGCAGGTTCCTGCTGCTTTGGTGTAATCATCGTTAATAGGCTCCCTTAACTGTTTTTTACATTATAGAAGCCCAGTATTAACGACATATTCAGACAATGTTTACGCAGTGTAAGAATTTGCCCAAACGTAACCTTATTCCCTCGCTTATCCGTCTACCCCAACCGCTCTTATCGAATGACGGTTTACCGGTATATTCAGTCCCAGATTGCCGCGCAAAGTGTTGTGCTCATATTCGGTGCGATAGATTCCTCTTTGCTGCAGAATGGGGACAACGTGTTTGACAAAATCCTCTAATGAGGTCGGCGTCACCGACTGGATCAGGAAGCCGTCTGCCGCCCTCTCCTCGAACCAGACTTGAATCAGATCAGCGATGTGCTCCGGCGTCCCGACGAACTCGCCTGGTGGCATCACCGCGTGATACGCAGTCTCTCGCAGCGTCAACCTCTTCTCTGCAGCGATCCGCTTGATTCGATCTGTTGCACCTTTAAAGCTGTTCGATCCCAAATCGCCCAACTCCGGAAACGGTTCGTCCAGCGAATACTGTGAAAAGTCATGGTGATCAAAAAATCTGCCGAGATGGTCCAATGCAGCCTCAACGGTAACAAGGTTCGCGATTTCATCGCGCATTCGTTCCGCTTCCTCCCTGGTGCTTCCTACAATTACTCCAATGCCGTGCATAATCTTAACGTCATCTTCCGATCGCCCGTATGCCTTAACACGATCTTTGACGTCCTTGTAATAGGCCTTTGCTTTCTCGATATTCTCGTGTTCCGTCAATACGGCATCCGCGGATTTGGCAGCTAAATTTCGGCCGGCGTCCGACGTTCCTGCCTGAAAGATGACGGGGTGGCCTTGCCGAGAACGGGCGATGTTGAGCGGTCCCTGTACGGAGAAATACTCACCTTCGTGGTTCAGTAGGTGCAGCTTCGATCTATCGAAGAATATTCCGGTTTGTTTATTCCGGACAAAAGCATCGTCCTCCCACGAGTCCCAAAGTCCTTTTACGACTTCGAGATGTTCTTCAGCCATACGGTATCGTTCGGCATGATGAGGGTGATCCTTGCCATAATTGCAGGCTGAGCCTTCCAGAGGGGAAGTGACTACGTTCCAGCCGGCTCTGCCGCCGCTGATCTGGTCTAACGATGCGAACTGCCGCGCGGCATTAAAGGGTTCGGAGTACGTCGTGGACAATGTGCCAACGAGTCCGATGCGGCTCGTCGCGGAAGCAAGTGCGGAGAGAATTGTGATCGGTTCGAACCGATTCAGAAAATGCGGAATGGATTGATCGGTAATATACAGACCGTCAGCTATGAACACCAGGTCGAATTTGCCAGCTTCCGCGATCTGAGCCTGCCCTTGATAGAATGAGATGCTGACGCTTGCGTCTGCTTGTAAATCCGGATGTCTCCATAAGCCGACATGTGCGCCAACGCCTTGAATGATGGCACCTAATTTCAAGGATTTTCTTAATGACATCGGGGGATGCGCTCCTCTCTTTTTCCTGCAAGATGTCTATTTATATTTTTCCAATTAGTTAAATCGGAATTGCTTGTAGAAAGTCTAGCATGATCGTCTCTTAACCGTACATGAGGAAACAAAAGAATATGCCCCCGTTTTACTTTGGAAAGCCAGAATAAGCAGATCAAATGCCTTTAAAATTGCATTTACAAGCAGGCTTCCTTGGCGACAGGCCATTGAGGAACTTCATCATGTTTTTATTAGCATGCCAAGTTCTATACAGGATCAGAGTTAGCAGCTGCGAACTCTGCGACGATTTCTTCCATGTAGATATCTTGTTCTCCGACATAATAATTTGAGATATCATCCTGCAAAGCTGGGATTCTAGGGTCATTGATAAAAGCATCTAAAGCTTCTTGGGATTCAAAATACAAATTGAAAATAAATGAATACGGTGCGGGAATGCCGTTTGCCGAAGATAAAACCTTCCTCACCTCGTACTTGGTAGCTCCCATCTCAAGAACGGTTTTCTTAGATAATAGTGGAAGATGCGTATTGAAATAATAGTTTTCATCGAATGGGATCTCTCTTTTATAGCAGAAGGTCAACACGATCATATCATCAGCTCCTTCGGATTATAATGACACTATAAAGCATGACATTAATGGTAGAGTCAACTGTATATAAAAAAGCGAGCAGCGCCGCGTGGGTCTGCTCACTCGATTTTGTTACCGTATATCCATATTGAATAAATCATTAACCGCCTGGTCGAAGAGCTAACTTGCCCACGGTGGATCTAGCTTCCAGTTCGGCTAGCGCTTTCGGGCCGTCGCTCAGATCAAATAGGGTTGGTTGACCCGGGGTGTACACTCCGGCCTCTATAAGCGTGAACAGCTCCTCCATTAATTCGCCGAAGATATCAGGTGTATGCTGTACCACTGCCCCGATGTGAAGTCCGATAAGATGAATTTGTTGTTTGAATATGAGTTCCCAGTTCGTAATCCCTGCATCTCCGCTCGCTGCGCCGAATACGACGACCCGTCCGGTTACCCGTTTGGCTGCCGACAAGCTGGCGCCGAAGGTATTCCCTCCTACCGACTCCAGCACCAGATCGACGCCCTTCCCATCGGTCAACTCTAGGATCTCTGCCGTGATGTCACGATTGCGATAGTCAATAATGTGGTCGGCGCCAAGTTGCTGTACGATTGCGTGTTTGTTAGGAGAAGCTGTTGCAATGACAGTTGCACCGTAATGCTTAGCCATCTTCACTGCGGCCTGACCAACTCCTCCGGCTGCGGCGTGGATTAACACGGTTTCCCCTGCAGCGATTCGTCCTAATGGCTTGAGGGCCGCTAACGCAGTCGCCCAGTTAAGAATCAATCCAAGCGATTGCTCCTCTGTCCAGCCAGCTGGCACGGGCACGACCCCGGCAGCGGATAATATCATGTATTCGGCGTATGCACCATATCCACTGCCGATGACGCGAGTACCTAACGCTAGGCCGTTGGTCCCCTCGCCCAGCGCGACGATTATGCCAGCGGCTTCGAATCCCGCCAAGTAAGGCGCCTCTGGGCCATTGTGGTATGTACCTCGGGTTTGCATAACGTCAGCGAAATTGATGCCTGCTGCTGTGACTTGAATGAGAACTTCTCCCGGACCAGGTGTAGGGACGGATGCGTTCGTAATCAGACGCATGTCCTCTGGGCCGTTTTTGGTCGTCTGCTGAAGAGCTCGCATAGTGGAGGGAATGTTCATGGTTATCGACTTCCTTTCCTCTGCTTGCTTTAGTTGTTGAGCTTAGGATGACATACCTAGATATCGCAATTAACATCTTATTCCAATTGAATGCTGTGAACAAGTGTCTTTATAACGATGTACGGGCAGTACCGCACGACCCACCTATTTACAATGTTTGCCCTGTTGTGGTACTCTTGTTTCTATAGTTTTCGAAATACATTCGATAAGGCGGTGAGAACCCATGGTCGAGGACAACGAGGAAGTCAAACAGGCGGTGAAAGTGTACAAAGCACTCGGGGAACCGACCCGGATCAAAATAGCGATGCTTCTTACGGAAGAGATGAATCTCTGCTGCTCCGACATCAGCAGCAAGCTCGAGTCCGTTGCCGGTTCCACATTGTCGCACCACTTGAAACAGCTTACGGAATGCGGCCTTCTTACGATGCGCAAGGATGGCACGTACATTTATTACAGCGTCAATAAAGAAGTCGCACAGAAGTATGCCCCGTATTTACTGGGGTAGTCGTTTTTTTGCCTTATATTTCGATATATTTAGAAATACGAAAATATTATATAGAGAAGAAAAGCGGATAAGGAGCTGGAACATATGTCTTATCATTTGAAAATTTATATACTTGCTTTAGTCAGCTTTCTAGTCGGTACATCCGAATTCATCATTGCAGGCATTCTGGATCAAGTATCGGATGATATCGGCGTCTCGGTCGCAGCTGCAGGCCAGCTCATCACCGTATTCTCCCTCGCTTATGCGTTCGGGACACCCTTCCTGATGGCGGTCGCTGCCAGAATCGATCGCAAAAGGCTCATGCTGTACGCTCTCGTGATATTCATCATCGGCAACGTCGGGGCCTACTTGTTCTCCGGCTTCGGCGCTCTCATCGTCTCTCGCGTTATCGTAGCGCTCAGCAGCGGCGTATTCGTTGTCACGGCGCTTACAGTCGCTGCGAAACTCGCGCCGGCGGAGAAACAGGGCAGCGCCATTGCTACGCTCGTCATGGGATTCAGTACGGCGCTGATTGTCGGCGTACCGCTTGGCCGGTTAGTCGCTTCCGCCTATGACTGGGAGGTCGTTTTCGCTGGCATCGGACTGGTAGGACTGCTTGCACTGCTGCTTATTGCCTTCACGATTCCTAAGACGGATGGTGAACAGCCGGTACCGCTGCGCGACCAGCTGAAGCTGCTCAAGAATCGCCGAATCGTCGTCGGGCTCGGCATAACGTTCTTCTGGATTGGCGGATACTCCATCACCTACACGTATATTTCCCCTTTCCTACTTGATATTACAGGGATGAGCGAGAAATTAGTCAGTATCTCATTGTTCGCGTTCGGTATTGCCAGTCTGATTGGTTCCAAGTTGGGCGGCTTCAGCACCGATCATTGGGGATACAAGCGCACGCTGGTCACCGGCATGTTATTCCATGCAGCCTGGCTGATCGTAATTTCGTTCGCTGCCCATTCGCAGGGGCTTATGTTCGTACTGCTCATCCTCTGGTCCTTCTCCGCTTGGTCGTCAGGTCCAACGCAGCAGTATCATCTAATCTCGCTCGCACCCGAAGCGACCAGCATCATGTTGAGTCTGAACACATCCGTCGTACAGCTGGCTATGGCTGCCGGTGCGGGCATCGGCGGCATTGTTGTGGAAGGTGCTTCATTGACCGCCGTTACCTGGATCGGCGCCGCAGGCGTGGCCATGGCTGCTATCATGTCAGCTGCGGCTTTCGGTTACTTCCGCGTCGGCACGACTTCTCGGGCAGCACACAAGGATGTTCACGCAGAGAAGATCAGCCCTTAAGCATCAAGGGCAAGGTTTAATCTAAAATAAAAAGGACCCGCACAAATGGCAAGATTACTCGCCATTGCACGGGTCCTTTCATCATTTCTTCAATTATCGCAGCTATTTCCAAAACGATTATTGTACGGCTTTCTTCCAATCGGCAGCGAATTTCTCCAAACCTTGATCCGTCAGCGGGTGCTTCGAGATTTGCTCGATGACCGAGAATGGAATCGTCGCGATGTGCGCACCAGCCATAGCAACGCGCGTTACGTGGTCTGGGTGACGAACGGACGCCGCGATGATTTGCGTGTCCAGATTATGCGTGCGGAACAGCTCAGCCACTTTGGAAACGAGCAGCACGCCGTCTTCCGAAATGTCGTCCAAACGGCCGAGGAACGGCGACACATACGTTGCGCCTGCACGAGAAGCCAGAAGCGCTTGGTTGACCGTGAAGATCAGTGTAACATTCGTCTTCACGCCTTTCTTGCTCAAGTAACGGCAAGCTTCGAGACCTGCGAGCGTCATCGGCAGCTTGATCGTAATGTTTTTATCGTAATCGTTGATTTTGATCAATTCTTCCGCCTGAGCGATCATTTCATCTGCGGTCAGCGCATCCGGTGTTACTTCCGCGGAGACGGACTCGACTTCAGGAACTTCGCGCAAGATTTCGGCGATACGGTCTTCAAATTTTACGCCCTCTTTGGCTACAAGGGATGGATTCGTCGTAACGCCGGACAGGACGCCGATTTTGTACGCCTTCTTAATGTCCGACAGGTTAGCAGTATCGATGAAAAATTTCATGATCATTACCTCCGATAAGTGATAGTTTAGTTTATATGGTTAATTAAGCAGGTCTTTCGCTAGGCGAACGACATTGCTTACCGAGAAACCGAAGTAATCCAAGACATCCTGACTAGCTCCCGACGCGCCGAACGTATCGATCGACAAGCTGCGGCCGTCTGGTCCTGTGTAACGCTCCCAGCCAAGCGAAATGCCGGCTTCGATCGACAGACGCTTCGTAACGCTGCCTGGCAGCACCGATTGCTTGTATTCGCTCGACTGACGGTTGAACAATTCCATGCTTGGCATCGCCACAACGCGTACGGACACATTGTCCTTCTCCAGCTCAGCCTTCGCGTTCACGGCCAGCGAAACCTCCGAGCCTGTCCCGATCAGGATCACATCCGGGCGGTCATTCGTTTCTGTCAGCACGTATGCGCCTTTGCTGACATTAGCGACGTTCGCTTTCGTTGAATCGTATACCGGAAGATTCTGACGGCTCAGAATGAGCGCGACCGGACCATCGTTCTGCTGCAAGGCATATGCCCAAGCACTCGCTGTTTCGTTCGCATCGGAAGGACGGATGACCGTAAGGCCCGGAATCGTCCGCAGCGCGGTCAAGTGCTCGACCGGTTCATGCGTCGGTCCGTCTTCGCCGACCGCAACCGAATCGTGCGTGAAGACGTACGTCACAGGCAGCTTCTGCAGCGCAGCCAGACGGATAGATGGCCGCAAATAGTCGCTAAACACGAAGAACGTGCTGACGAACGGTTTGACGCCGCCATGCAAGGCCATGCCGTTGCCGGCTGCGCCCATCGCATGTTCGCGGACGCCGAAGTATACATTGCGTCCCGCATAGGAATCGATGGCAAACTTAGGTTCGCCGGAAATATCCGTCATCGTCGAGTGCGACAAATCTGCACTGCCGCCGAAGATCGACGGAACTTGCTTGATGTAGTGGTTGATTGCATTGCCGCTCGCCACGCGGGTCGAGACGGATTTGGACGAATCGAACGTCAGAATGTCAGCAGCGTCGATCGTGAACGTACCGTTGACGACGCGTTCAAACTCGGCGCCAAGCACAAGATGCTGCGCTTTATAAGCGCCCACCAGCTCGTTCCATGCCGCTTCTTTGGATTCGCCTTGTTTCTTCAATGCGTCGAAATGCTTACGCACATCGTCTGGCACGATGAACTCTTCTTCATAAGGCCAGCCGTACACTTTCTTCGTCGCAAGCCCTTCTTCTTTGCCGATCGGAGCGCCATGCACCTTGTGCGTGCCTGCGCCTTTGCTGCCGTAGCCGATAATGGTCCGAACCTCGATCAGCGTCGGCTGTGTTTCGTTCTGTTTCGCTGCTGCAAGCGCATCGACGATTTGGGCGATGTCGTTGCCGTCCTCGACCCGCAGATACTGCCAGTTGGCCGATTCTGCGCGCTTCTGCATTTGCTCGCCGAAGGAGAGGTTCAAGTCGCCGTCGAGCGAGATGTCGTTGGAATCGTACAGCACTATTAACTTGCCCAATTTCATATGGCCCGCCATCGACATCGCTTCATACGAGATGCCTTCCATCAAGCATCCGTCGCCAACGAGCGCATACGTATGATGATCGACGACCGGGAAGCCATCCTGATTGAACTTCGCAGCGAGATGCGCTTCTGCCATTGCCATGCCGACTGCCATCGCAATCCCTTGACCGAGCGGACCCGTTGTCGCATCGACCCCATCCGTATGCCCGAATTCAGGATGTCCTGGCGTCAAGCTGTTCAGCTTGCGGAATTGCTTCAGATCTTCGATCGATACACGGTAGCCGGACAGATGCAGCAAGCTGTATAGCAATGCAGATCCGTGGCCCGCGGACAATACGAACCGATCGCGATTGAACCACTTGGCATTCGAAGGGTTGTGATTAAGCTGTTTGCCCCAGAGCGCGTACGCCATCGGCGCGGCGCCCATCGGCAGTCCAGGATGTCCGGAGTTGGCGGCGTTGATCGCATCGATGGACAACGTCCGAATCGTATCGACAGCCAGTTGATCAATGGATTGCGTGATAGGCATAGTTAGCTGCTCCTTCTTTCGTTTCAATTTGTTGTTTCGGTCGGGATGGCTGCTCGGGCTCGGAATCGAACCGCCAACGGAAGCCGTCCTGTGCCAGCAGCTCGTCGCTTGCGGACGGTCCATAGCTGCCCGCCTCGTACGGATAGAGCGGCACGAGATTGTCCGCGAACGCGTCCAAGATCGGCTGCACCCATTTCCATGCCAGCTCCACCTCGTCCCAGTGCGCGAAGAACGTCGGATCGCCATTAAGCGCATCGCCGATTAAGTTCTCGTACGCTTCCGGCACGTCTTGTTCGCTAGAATGGAAGTTAATGTTCATCGGCTTGAATTCGTCTTTATTGTGCAAATCTCTCGTATTCAACTGCAGGGTGATGCCTTCGTTCGGACTGATCTCGAACACGAGAAGATTCGGCAGCTTGCTCTCGTCGTTTGCCAGCGAGGGCTGTTTCAACGGATCCTTGAATTCGATCACGATCCGAGTCGATTTCTCCTTCATCCGCTTGCCCGTGCGAATATAGAACGGCACACCGCGCCAGAAGTAATTATCAATCTCCAATTTGGCGGCGATGAACGTATCGTTCGTCGAGCTTGCTGCAATGCCCGGTTCAGAGGTATAGCCGACGACCGGCTTCCCTTGAATCGTTCCTTCTGTGTATTGACCGCGAATCACTTGGGCGGCTACGTTCTCTATCGTAAGCGGAACGACGTCCTCCATGACTTTCTTCTTGCGCAGCCGAACATCGTCGGATGTGCTGTTATTCGGCAGATGGATCGCCAGCATCATGAGCAGCTGAAGCATATGGTTCTGGAACATGTCTCTTACGGCGCCGACATGATCGTAATAGCCCGCCCGCTCTTCGACGCCGACCGTTTCATTGGCCGAGATCTGCACGTTCGCGATATGGCGGTTCGACCAAAGCGCTTGAAGAACGGGATTCGCCTGCTGCAAAATCTCGAGCTTCTGCACCATAGGCTTGCCGAGGTAATGGTCGATACGGAAAACTTCATGCTCTTCAAAAGACTTGCTCAGCGACTCGTTCAATTCGCGAGCCGACTGCAGATCGTGGCCGAACGGCTTCTCGATTACGAGACGTTTCCAGCCGTTAGCTGCGCCAAGCCCGCTCGCCTTAATATTGTCGGCGATCGTTTCGAAGAACTCGGGCCCTACCGACAAGTAGAACATTCGGTTCGGCGCTGCGCCAAGCGCGGCTTCACGCTGTTCAATTCGCTGCAAGAGCTTAACATAATCCGCTTCGTGGTCAATGTTAAGCACGCTATAGCTGAAAGCACGCAAGAAGCGATTCACCGTTTCGGGATCGTTCGATTCGCGTCTTGAGAAGCTGCGGAGTGCTTGCCGGACGTTCGCACGAAACGTCTCATCGTTCAGATCTCTGCGTCCGAGTCCGAACACGGAGAAGGCTTGCGGCAGCTTGCCGTCAATGAATAAGTTAAACAAGGCTGGATAGATTTTGCGTTTGGCTAGATCCCCTGTCGCCCCGAATAATACAAAAGTAGTTGCATCCATCATGCCAGGACTCCTTTTTCGTAACTTCGTTTGAAGCACTGGTTTCTATTCCCTTTTTCCACTATAATACGAATTGCATCTATACAAGTAATGCTTATATTTCACAGGAGCTATAGACCGTGTCTATGACCAACAATTACGAGTTGTACAAAGTGTTCTATTGGGCCGCAAAGACGGGCAGCTTAACGCAAGCGGCCAAAGCGCTGTATGTCACGCAGCCAAGCGTTAGTCATGCGATCAAGCAGCTGGAGGACAGCTTCGGACTTACTTTGTTCTATCGAACGTCCAAGGGCGTATCGTTGACGCAGGAAGGTGCCGTGCTATACTCCTACATCGAGCAATCGCAAATCCTCATTACGGTGGCGGAGGAGAAGATGGCCGCACTCAAACACCTCGGCAGCGGAGAGCTCCGAATCGGAGGAAGCGATTCGCTGTTCAAGCATTACCTTCTCCCCTACCTCGAGGAGTATCATCAGAAATATCCGGGCATTAAGCTTCACTTGAATCACGGGACGACGCCAGAGACCATATCGTTCCTGAAGGAAGGTCGGATCGATGTCGGGGTTGTGCGGATGCCGGTCGTTGACGATCAGCTCGATGTGATGCGGGGCATTACGCTGCAGGATTGTTTCGTTGCAGGCGAGCATTATAAGGAGCTGAAAGGCGCGGTGCTGTCCATGGAGCTGCTGCTGCAGTACCCGATCATCCTCTTCTCGCGCAACAGCCGGGTACGAATGGCCATTACGGAGCTGTTCCAAAGCTATGGCTACGAAATCAAGCCAGAGATCGAGGTAGGCAGCGTCGATTTGCTCATCGAGTTTGCGCGCAAAGGGCTCGGAATCTCGTACGTAACCCGGGAGTTTGTAAGCAAAGAGCTGGAGGAAGGCTCGCTCTTCGAGGTTCAATTGGACGTCAAGCTGCCGCCGTCGCAAGTCGGATTCATGACCATGCGCAACATGCCGCTCTCCATTGCGTCGAGCAAGTTTATCGAGTTGGTCCAATAGAACAAAGCCCGCTATGACGCTAGCGGGCTTTGTTCTACTTCTTTTGTCTCTGTTCTATACCGTTGGTTTGCAAGAATCCGAGCAATATCCTTCATGTACATCTAGACAATCCTCGCAGCAGAAATGCTTAGAGTGGCATAAGTCATCTGTGCAATTGATCATGTTGTCTGTAGGATTTCCGCAGTGTTGACATTTGGCAATCGTTATATCCTCTTCCGTTTGATTGACGCGTACGCCTATGCGTTCGTCGAAAACGTACATTTTGCCATCAAACAATCGGCCTTGCACTTCAGGGTCCTTGCCATAAGTGACAATACCCCCATCAAGCTGGGCGACATCGGTAAATCCTTCGTTGAGAAGTACGCCTGTCAATGTCTCGCATCGAATTCCGCCTGTGCAATAGGTAATAACCTTCTTATCCTTAGCATCGGCAAGATTCGCACGAATCCATTCTGGGAATTCACGGAAAGAGTCGATATCTGGGCGTATCGCATTGCGGAAATGCCCCATATCGTACTCATAGCCATTCCTACCGTCAAGAATGATAATGTCTTCACTTTGAAGCTGTTCGTAGAATTCTTTAGGCGAGAGACGTTTGCCGCTCATTTTATTCGGATCCAATGGCGTGTCGTACCTTAACGTGACGAGTTCTTTCTTTGGTCTGACGAATAGTTTCGTGAAAGCATGCTTGTCGACTTCGTCAATTTTAAACACAAGGTCTGTGAACAAGGGATGATTATGCATATAAGTCAAATAGGCTTCCGTTTGCTCCCAGGTTCCTGAGAGCGTGCCATTGATTCCCTCAGCTGCGATTATGATTCTTCCTTTCACCCCAAGTTCCTTGCAGAACGCAAGGTGTTCAGCCGCAAAAGCTTCATATTCATCGATTGCAACATATTTATAATAAAGTAAAATGCGGAACGGTTTCTGGTCTTCCATGTGATTGCACTCCTTGTACGTTAATAATTGTGAAGCCGAATGCGTGTTACAATCGAACATCATTAATACTTAATAATATAAAATTAATAAGAATAAAGCAAAATAAAGCTCATTCCAGCTGTGTATCTAATCGAGATTCTGGAATAGAAAAATGGCTGCCACATGAGTGACAGCCATTTCACGTTTTACTTACATCTCTGCTGATTGCGGGAATAACATGATCGGCCGCGTACGATTATCATTTGTCCTCCTCACATTAGCATGATCCTGATCCTTGTATTCTACGGGCAATAGGATATCGATTTCCAATCCTTTGCCTGGCGCCGTTCGCAAGATCGTCTCCCCTTCTAGTCCAGACACCCTCTCTCGAATTCCGGCCAGTCCCATATGGTCAAATGACAACTGTAATCGATCCATCTCAATGCCGATTCCATTATCCTTGTAGCAATAACGAATGTTTCGCCCTTCACAGTAGAGCTGCAATTGGACATGCGTCGCCTTCGAATGCTTCATCCCATTGCGCAGCAGCTCTTGCGTAATTCGGTAGATCGCCAGCACATGTTCATCGCCTAGGTCCACGCGAAAATCTTGATGGTCGAACGTAATCGTGAAGTTGGCATTCAATTGGGCATGGGCACATAAATTTTCAATCGCTTGGATGGCTCCCATCTCCTGCAGGAATGGCGGCCTTAGCTCATTACAAGTTTCGCGAATCTGGTGAATGACATCGAGCAACCCTTCACTGATTTCATTCAAATTGGAACGGGTAGTCGCAGGCAGCTCCGCTTCGTCGCTCACGATCATCTCCAGCTTCCGATACCATAGCAGCTGATCCTGAAGGGCAGAATCATGAAGGTCACTGGCAAGCTTGCGTCTTTCTTGCTCCGACAATCGGAACAACAGGCGAAGCACCCACGGCGGTGCTTCTTCTCGCTTCAGATCAAGATCCTGTACAAGCCCTTCTATGAGCTGTAGGTTCTGATACACAAACCCAACATGGGTTATAAGCGTTCGAAGCCACATCTTCTCATCATGATTAAATTCCGTATGATTGACCTTGTCGCTGATCCATACCAAATGCTGCGTGCCGCTCCCCTGCCCGATCTTATAACAGATCCCTTTGGTTAGTTTCAGCTCTTTTCCGACTCTTACACTCGACCAATTATGTAGCAGCTGCGAATATATCTCTTCGAATGGAACGTTTCCGTGCGTTCGCTTTAACGTGATCTGCTGATTCTCATTGCTGCAATCTATAAATCCGACGGAATCAATCGGCAGCAAACTAAGCAGTTCCTTCAGTACGCATTGTTCGAGCTCGCTTACCTTCTTCACTTCGGAGACTCTATCCGAGAAGCTTTCCAAGCTTTGCTCGAATTGGTGCGCGCCTTTAATGACCTTGTTACGAAGCTTGCGATCCAATGCTTCCCTCACGTACAAGAATAGAATGCTTGATACATAAAGGACTAGAAACATCCGTCCCCACACAACGGTTCGAATCGATGTATCGATGAAAACAAGTTCCAATCCGCCAAGGAACAACAAGGTCGGCAAGAAAGCCATGATCAAATAATATCGAAGCCTGCTCATAATAAATTCGATATCGAACAGTTGATTAGAGACGACCAAATACAAGTATGTAATCGGCAGGAATAGGAAAGATAAAACAGCAATGCCGCCATTAACAAATGACATACCTGTTACAAATATCGGCAATAGTGTAAATCCAATGAATGGAAGAAATGAAGCGATATTCCCGATCATCATATATTTCATTAAAGCTTGTTGAGATGAATTTCGGTACCTAATGTACATACGGACCTGAATAAACATCGCGAGCAGAGTCCCTACCATAAATATCGTAAGTCCTTGATAGACAATGGATAACGGGGCTTTCTCGTCAACAGATAGGACGTAGATCAAATAAAAGATATTCCACGCGATAACCATCCCATAACCAATCGTAACAACTCGTTTATGAACGGAAACAATTCCCATATTAATAAAGTAACTTCTTAGAAAATGTAGAAACAATACGGGAGATATTGTCAGTGCGAGTTCGAAGACAAGAGCCGAGAGAATATTCCCGACTGTATTTCCGTATGCAGCCAAATATCCTACGGATATTGACATTAAAAACATGATTAATAATGAAGCCGAGCTGTCATATGGCTTCTTGTAGGCGATAAAGGAAGAGAAAGTGAGCATCAATACGAATAGAGCCATCGGTATGAAGAATTGGTCCCATTGAATCGGTCTGTCGGACATGTCCGAGAAATCGAATTCGATCGAGCTGCCGGCTCTCATAACCATAATGCTCGTCGCAGTATTGATTCCGTAACGATCCCCTAGATTCTTCCCCTCGACCAGTTGATGATCAACATGCGTTATAATATCTCCAGGCACAATGCCTTCCTGTCCAGCCCATCCTTCTCTGTCCATAGCGGACACAATCCACTTGCCATCTGATTCGTTTAACTCAACCGCCATATTCGGAACATTAAAATACAATAGGGTGCTCCATGCTGCAAAAAGAAGTGTGACAAATAAGAACATCCAATTTCTTAATTTCATGTTAATCATAGGATTAAAACTCCTTAAAAAACCGGCTTCGAATTATCGCAGCCGGTTTTATCTTTCAAACTTATTACAGCCAGAAGAGGGCACGAACTTGCTCTTTAGCCGTCTCGCGACCTTTGAAGATGTCCAGCATAGCTTGCTGCTGACTAGAATTCATACCCGCTAATGCTAGATTTCCTTGTTTAAACTGTGCCATCATTCCAGAATTCTGTTTTAATTGTGCGATCACTTCTTTAAGCATCGCCGATCCCACCTTTAGAATAAAATGTATATCTTGTCCCAAGTATAGCACCGTAATAATACCGCTGCATCGCAATACAGATTGCGGTATTCCGCATAAACGATTGCGGGTTGAAACTAAATACCTACTTTTTGCGATTTAATGCAAAGAAAACGTATTTGAGTCTATGTCTAGCGTAAAGCGTTTACATTCTTCTCCGCAATTGTCTCGCGATTCTCCACCACTAGGACTGCACAGTGCCTACCTCAGTTAACCCTCCATCCATCTGCCTATTCCCAAACGACACGCATCGCCATCCATATCTATGCAAAAAGCCCCCTCCCAACTTTAATCGGGAGAGGGCAACGTTCATATGTCGCTGGTTACTTCCATTGTATCAGCTAGACCGATATATCCAGTCTGCCGCCCAGATTGGGATGAGGAGCTGGAACCGACTTCAACATTTCCGTCAATTGCTGTCCTTGCTGCTGTGCCATATTCTTTGACATTGACAATACCTGTAAGCTCACCGATTGAGATAACGAAGCTTGACTCATCGCCATTGATACTGATGCAACATCCATATTCAATACTCCTCTCTTGAACGATAAGTAGACAACCTTAATATCGGACAGATGTGCGAAAATATGAAATTCAGTCGATAGGCAAAATAATTTCCACCATCGTCCCCTTCCCAACCTCGCTATCAATTCGCATCGTCCCTTTATGATTCTGAATGATGCGCATGGAAACCATTAAGCCTAACCCCGTCCCGGTTTCTTTGGTCGTAAAGAAGGGGTTTCCGATCTTCGCCATTTCTTCTTGTGGAATTCCGTACCCGGTATCTTGAATTCGAATGTATAGATGATTCTTCATTTGCTTGGCTTGAACGATCAACTCTCCGCCGTTAGGCATCGATTCGATGGCATTCTTCACAATATTGATGAATACTTGATTGATGCTGATCTGACACTGAATGAATGGTAAATTGGCATCAAACTCTTTGATTATTTGAACGTTATAAAGGTTTGCTTGTCCTTCGAATAATCTTGTAACTTGATTTAAGGTTTGAACCATGTCCCTTAACGCAGATACCTCATTAGAAGGTTTAGCCAGCACTAGCAGCTCGCTTACGATTTCGTTGATCCGATCGATCTCGGATAGCATGACATCATTGCGTAATTTCTTAGAGCCATTAAGATCCTCTTTCATATACAATTGCATGAAACCTCGTAAGCTAGTCAATGGATTTCTAATTTCATGGGCGATTCCAGCTGCAAGCTCGCCAACTAAGGATAGTTTCTCTGATCGACGAATCAATTCTTCGGATTGTATTCGTTCCGTTATATCGCGGCCCATACTGATAACGTGTTGAATTTCCCCTGCTGCATTTCTTATTTTCTTAGAGTGTGCTTCTTGCCAAATATAGTGACCGCTCTTATGACGAATTCGATAAACATGTATTCTGCTATCAGATGGATCCGTATTACTTTTCCTTAGCCAGCCGCCGTTCAAATCCTCTGGGTGCCAATATTCATAGGCGTATTTCCCAATAAGTTCATCCGGCTCATATCCAAGTTGGTTACGGATAGCTGGTGAGCAATATGAGATCATACCGTCAGGCGTTAACCTTAGAATAACGTCCTGCGAATGCTCAGAGATAAGCTTGTGCAATTCCTCGATCTTCTTGAATTCTTCTTCCTTCTTTTTCTGTTCGGTTATATCAACAATCTGGACAATAAACAGATCATCTCCATATCCCTCATGAAGATTCCTCTCTGCTGTAACATTCAGAAGACCCCACACAATGCTCCCAGATTTATGAAGATACCTTAGCTGGATCTGATAACCATCCATTTCACCTTGTATCAATTGATGCCATGATATAAGAGCTGCTCCCGAGTCTTCAGGATGGACTTTAGATGAAAGACGCAGATCAATGAATTCACTTTCCGTATACCCTATCATTGTGCATAAAGCCGGATTAGCTTTTACGATTCTTCCATTACTCAGCACCAAAGCCATTCCAATTGGAGACTTTTCAAATGTACGTGAAAAAAGACTATGGTCATTTAAATAAGACAACATTTGGTCCTCCATTGAAAGCTGTTTAATGATTACTTACCCTCAATGAGGAATTATAACAGCATTTTCGGATTAAATTAACTAATTTTACAATCTTATAATTTCAGCTTACGCCTGACGGCATCAATTCTTTAGGAAGTCTGATCACAAGCAGGCGCAAGTCAGATTTCTATTATTGTCCTATCGAATCTTCCGTTACCTCCCCTCTTATGCGCCCTTCCGACAGCTTTAAGAATAGGGACACGACAAACGAAATGGTGAGCAAAATCAACGGCACGACGCTGATCAGCACGCGAAACACGGTCTCCGGATGCGGTCCTGGCTCATCGCCGCTCTTATACCCATACAATACGCCAACAATCCAGAACGCCAGCGCGGCTATGAGCCCGCTCGATCTTGTAATAAAGCCGGCAACCGCCGTATAAATGCCCTCTCTTCTCTGACCGGTCCGCTCGGCGTCGAGATCGATGATGCGGCTGCTTATGAGCGCAGGTGTGACGAGGAATCCGGCCATGCCGAAGCCTGCGATAATGCCGGCTGCGATACCTTCCCCCAAATTGCGTGCGAACCAGAGCGGAACAGTCGCGAGCGCGTATACGGCGAACGCGAGCCGCCAGCTTGTGAGTCCGCCAAGTTTGCGCGAAATATAATACCATGCTGCGACGAGCGGTATTACCGAAACGAACACTGCGCCCATTAAGATCGATACGTCTTGTTCGGATATGCGCAGCACATACTTCGCATAGAAAGGTAACAGCGCGCCTAGCAGTCCGTTGACCGTCTGCGCGAACGAATTGGCAATATTGAACGTCCAGAACGGTTTGTTTTTCAACGTCTCGCGAAATGCTTCCAGCATCGGCATCGGGGTCGGATGTTTGATGTCTTGCCGTTCTCGAATCGATAATACGAACCCGACCATACATAGCCCGAATAGCAATGAATAGGTTACCGACATCCAGCCGAAGCCGATCGCTCCGTAGATGATTGGCGTTAGTGCTGTACCGATTAATAGCGCGATGATTTGATAGATTTGCTGCACCGCAGACGCTTTGGCGCGAAGTCGCTCTCCTTGATACAGCTCTGGGAACAATGCGCCGTAATTGACCCATAACAGCGTTGCGGCTCCCTCGAATAATACAATCGATAACACTAGCCAGACGAAAAGCCCGGTGTTTTCAAGCCCATGCGGAACCGAGAACACCATTATGAAAGCAAGCATAAACAATGGAATCGAGCCCATGATCCAGGGCCTTCTGCGCCCGAATCGGGACTTGGTTCGATCTGACAGATAGCCTGCCATCGGATTGTTGACCGCGTCCCAGAACAAGTAGATCGTACGTGCGATAGTAGCTAACCCAAGGCCTAGTCCGAGTTTTTCCACGTAATAGTAGTTGAAGTAGGATAGGAATGCTTGACTCGGCACCATCATGGCGAACATGCCAAGCGCATAAGCTGCCGGTGTGTTGAGAAATCGATTGCGCATTCGCTTTCCAACCCTTCTCGTTTGCGTGCAACGCAATTCTTAGGTTATGTAAGAAGCAGGTAGTCCTAAGCAACAGCTGTTATGATCGCTATATGTGACTCATATGCGCCGTACCTTCTATCTATTCGACATGGTCGAGCCGGCGAAACAGTCGATCTCCATATTGCGCATGCGCAAAAAAATAGACCGACAGGAAAAGACCTGTCGATCTAGCTTAAGATAGTTAGAATCTCATTTTTATCATAAAGATGAAATAATAAATAATAGGCATCCCTATGATAACGGATAGCACGGTGATTACAGTATGTACTTTCTTCTCCTCTCGCAATGTGAATAGCAACAATTTATACACCAGAATACCAATCCATCCACCTAAGCTATTCAGAAGAATATCATCAATATCTGCTGTTCCAATGCCCGCTAGTCCCTGTATGATTTCAACCAATAAAGTCATTACAAGTATCATACTCAGATTAGTAAGCACTCTTTTATTGCTCTTTAAAACGGACAAGTATACGCCAATAGGAATAAAAATAAGAATATTGCCTACCACGTTCCCAAAAGCAAACCTTGCTAAATTAGCAGAGCTGCCTGACAGGAATTCACTAATGCTACGAAAAGGAATTAAATTGATTGACCTAACGAACGTCCTATGGCTATCAAATAGTTCTGCAATCGAAACTCTCGATAAGAACAATATTTTCAATAACAAAAATATATAACAAATGAAAACGCCATATAACAAGACTGATTGAATTTGTTCTCGTTTATTCATAAGATCTCCTTTGTATATTGTAAACCTCCAATGTCATCATACACCTACACCAATTAGGATGGCTACGATTTCGAGCAAAAATGCCAACACAAAAGAACAGAATGGGGCGTGAGGAAGTTGATGGGCATGCCAAAAACCCTCCGTTGGCGTGGAGGGTTTTTGGTATATCCTTGAATCTCCTGTTCATTCTGAGTCTTTGATGACACCAATGTTATCGATCTTGTTTCCGGCACTGCCGTCGTATAGATCTCCGGTTTCGGAATCGTATTCGTATTCCTTGCCGTCACTAGGACTATATGCCAAGTAATTCCCCTTGTTGGCGCCATCTACTAGTATATCAACTTCAAGGTTCAGCTTTTCTTTGATATATTGGGCCACATCAGGTTCATAAATTAATTAGGTTGGCTCTATTACTGTGGCAATTTGACCAAAACCTCGTATTCAGCGCCTGGCTGCAGATGTTCCAGTACGCCTGATTCGATAAGCTCGCCGTTAACATATACTTCTGTCGCCTGCACACCGGCAACACGCTTCATCTCGATATTGAACTTCGCACCTCTAAACTCACGCTTCACGGAAGCTTCTTGCCATTCCGTAGGAAGCTGAGGCTTGATCCGAAGTCCGGACGGGCTTCCCTGCAAGCCGAATAGACCGTCGATCAAGCAGCGGTAAACCCACGCTACCGTACCCGTATTGAACAGATGGCTGGATCGTCCAGCGGTGCGCGGGAACTGATGATAAGCTCCGCGATAATAATTCGGGATATAGACAGGCAATTGGCCCCGGCGAACGATATCTTCCTGATTCGGTCCAGGAATCATTTTGCGAAGCAGACGATAGGCGTTATCCTGCTGTTCGCCCGCTGCATAAAGTCCGAAGATATAGAAAGCTGCCGCATGGTTATACACCGCTCCGTTCTCCGCCGAACCAGGATGCTTCTGTGTAACCCGTCCTACATCCTCGCGCATAGCCGTGTAGGAAGGAGCCAGTTTCTCCACGCCGTACGGAGTTTCCAATTGCTCCTCAACGGATCGGATAAGCTTCTCTTTCTTCTCCATATCTGCAGCGCCGCTTAACAGCGCCCAGCCTTGCGGATTGATAAAGATGCGGCCTTCCTTGTCTTCCTTGACCCCGAACGCCACGTTATCGTCCGTAATGCCACGTATATACCAATCGCCATCCCACAAATGTTGATTGACCACAGCATTCGTTTCTTCTGCCGCCAGTCGGAACGATTGAGCCGCTTCGATACGTCCGCCGGCCTCACAAATATTCGCCCAAACATTGAAGGTATACGCAGTTGCGATCGTCAACCAGCCGGAAACGCCTTTGCCTCGGACGCCTACCATATTCATAGGATCGCACCAGTCGCCTTGATGAATATAGTTCAGCCCGCGTTCGTCACGGTCTGTCATCAGATATCGCATCGCTCGGTCGATATGTTCCGATACGGTCACCAATTCCTCGCTGTCTGCAAAAGGAACCTTCTCGTCCAGCAGTGAATAATCGTTCGTCTCGTCCAAATAAGCGCTAATGCAAATAGGCAGCCACACGTTATGGTCCGAGTGCGGAACTTGGTTGATGTACTTCAGTTCAGCATCTTCGTGCAGAAGAATGCCGTCCGGCATGCCGCCGTCCGCATTTTGTTGACTTAGTGCCGTAAGGAAAGACTCTCTGGCGATCTGAGGCTTGATGTAGCTCATGCCCATATGGTCTTGTAAGTAATTTCGTGTCTGAGGATCAGTCGTAAGCCGGTTCGTTTTGCCATGATAATACATTTGCCGTGGGAGCCAGTGATTGATCATATTATCGAAATCGGCGTCCGGCGTGCGGATCTCGAGATTTCCTTTGCCTTCGCCTACATAGTCCGCGTATTCTCGTTCCGCTTTTTCGAAACCGTTTTCGCCAGTGGCGTCGGTTTGTGTGAAATAAGTCTGGCGGATCTGTGCGATCTCTTCTTCGTCCTTGGCGGGTCCGAATAGGAAACGATATTCGCTCTCTTCACCAGGTTCCAGTTCCATACGGTACTGCAGCACCGCAAGCGGCATTTCGTAACGAGCGTCTCCGTTACTCAAAGTCTCGTTCTCGATCGCGCTCGGCCGAGTAAGCCCGCCATCCCCTTCGAATGTTTCCTGGCTTGCTTCCCAAGCATATGGCTTCCGATCCGCAAGAAGATACGTTTTGTCCTTCAGCAATTTGATCTTGTCGTACTCTTTATACTTCTGATACGGCGTAACCGAGGAGCAAACCAATGCCTGCAAGTCTTCGTTGTACTCAGCGGATTGATTCATCCACGACATGTAACCGACTGTAAAATACGGGTAGACGCTGAGCTTACGTTTACTCTCCGAAACGTTCTTGACCTTCACGCGCCACATCTCAATCGCATCCTCTGTGGGCAGGCTTAAGCTCATCTCGACAGCCACACCGTTGCTCTCCGTGTTCCACACGATCCGATGTTTGCCTACTGCAAACGTATATCGATCAGCATGCGCACGCACCGGTTCATAAGGCGCCGAGAACAGCTGGCCATTTGTTTCGTCTTTTACATAAACGAACCGGCCTGGATGATGAGCGTAATAAGGCTGCTCCGGCTGCATAAACGATTTTGCTTCCATATTCGGTCCATGGGAATATTTCGCGGGCTCAGGCTGCATAAACTGCGAAGTCGCGTAGCCGCGGCAATTCAATTGAATCATCATCTTCTCGTTCCATAGAAATCCCGATGCCTTGGGCAGGATCGTAGGACTTGTAAGGACGTAATATTCATTGTCTTCAGATGCTTTAATCATTGGAATGGCCTCCATCCTATTCAAGCCTATTAATAAGACTTATCATAATCGTTTACTAACGCGTGTTCATTTTACCAGAACAAGCAAGTAAGAACTATGCAGCATTTTGGTTTATCCATATGTTTTTGTTTCATATTAGGTTACTGGGGATTCTCTAGCATGTGGACGATGATATAAAAAAACCGCAGGTTGCATGACAGGAATGTCATACTTTGCGGTTTCTTTCATAAAATACCCTTCTGCTGCACATGTACATTCAAGATGTAATTAACGCTTCCAACAACCCTTCTTTAAAAGGGTTTAACGACCATTAGCACCAATATGGTAATCATCAGAAGCTGGGCTGTTGTCTCGATTGGTATGATCCTCTTCATTAGCAGTCCGAACTCGGCGGGCACTTCGTCCCCCTTATCTTGACTTTCAGAAATGAGCTTTGTGATCTTTTTCATTCGCGGCTCGATCCATCCGTCTAGCATGACGACCGTGAGCAGTGATAATAGGATTGATACATTCAACCACATTTGGGTTATTCCCATTCTGGTTATGAACATAAGCCAAATCCCCGTTATTATCAGAATGGTCCCGCCAACTTTAGTTATTATGGCAAGCTTGGTCGTTAGTTCTAAAGAAAAGAGCAGCTGGTCAAGGTTTCTTGCGAACCTACGAATGAGGGGCATCATGAATGTGGGGCCGATGATAGCGATCGAGGCTAATATGTGTAATACGAGCAGTAATCCAAACAAACTAGTTATCCCCCTTCTCCTCTATGTGATAGGCTAGACCAACTCTCTTTCTATGGAACGCTCCTCCGAGATTGATATGGTTCAACATACATTTTGCAACATCGTCATAAGTAACATTCAGCTCATGAAGTCGGCTGTATAAATGACCTGCTAATTCTGCCTCGGAATATTCTTTGATCGTCTCTGACATTTGAATGGGCAAGGTTTCCGTTGTTACATGTAGATGGACCTGTTCTGGGTTCTCTCTCGATTCGATCATTGTGCCCGGACACATAATGGACCAATCGAGCCGAGTCTGCCGTAGTCTTTCGAAATTCCGATTATGATTTCTAAACTCAGGCGGGAAGCCAGGCAGATTGTTTCCGATAAAATTAGTGTATGGGATATGCAGTAGGCCAGCCCCTCCCATTATCCATACGCGCCCAGAGAAACTAGGTTGGGATTCGCATTGGCTTATAATGTTATCGACGATATGAACGAACTCTTCTCCTTGACCCGCATGGCCGGCTGCAATTATTGCAGCGTCTTGATGCGCCAGCGCCTCTCTGACGCTGATGGGATCCATCATACTTTCTACAATTACCTTTACATGCTTTGCCGATAAATCGCCAAGTTGACCATAAAGTTTCTCGGAATTACGTACAAATGCAGTCATTTCATACCCCATAGTTATCCCATGTGCCAGCAATCTTTTCCCTGTGTTCCCCGTTGCTCCGAAAATGATAATTTTCATTATTGTTCCTCCTCTTGAATGCTCCCCAATATCTGGTTAACTCAAGCTTAGCATCGCTTCAAAATGATGTTAAGAACCCACTTTAATGTAGGGTACTTACTTAAAAGTAAGCATCAATTCATATGTGGACTTCGGCTGTCAACTGTAGAGAAAACAAAAAAACTGCCCGGAATTCCATGGCAGCTTTGGTATGGAGTGAATGGTTTAAGTGTACAAGTTCATTGAACCAGCTTTATGATGCGGATTCTTCATATTTTCGCTTATTATGACTTTCTCCCCAAGCACACATAACTTCTGCTACAGGAATCAATGTTCTGCCGTATTCACTTAGCGAGTATTCCACTTTGGGAGGGATGGTAGAATAGACTGTTCGTTCGACGATGCCTTCTTGTTCCAAATCTCGGAGATGTTGTGAAAGCATTTTTTGTGATACATCAGGTATAAGTTTCTCCAGTTCGTTGTATCGCTTTGCGGATTCAATCAAATGCCATAATATCATGGGCTTCCATTTGCCGCTTAAAACATGAATGAGCGACTCAATCGGACATTCACGCAGATGAATCATGGATGAATCATCCCCTTACTCTTGAGGAAGTGCACTCCCTCTTATTAAGATAACAAAATCTTACATTAGCCCTGCAATCAAGTCAATCGCTGAATACTGTTGAGTCTACAAACGGCTGCATGAGGCTATACTGTGGCTATCTTAGGTTACTTTAGAGGAGCAATGAAATGGGAATTCTGAATGGCAATCCGAAAGACGAACCGTTGCATTACGGGGAGATTTATCATATATGGATGTATTCCGCGACAGAGAAATCGTCCATTTCCACTTACCAGCTCTACTTATCGCATGCAGGTGATCATGATTTAAAGCGGTTATTGAACAATCTCATTAAACAAGCGCGTCAAGCGGCTGCAGAATGTGACGAACTGCTTGTTCATAATGGCATAATGCCCCCTCCTTCCTTACCGGAACGCCCAAGCGTAAGTCTGGAGGAGATTCCAATCGGAGCTCGTTTCTCGGATGTGGAAATTATGGTCGGAGTCGCTAAGGATCTAGCTGCTGGTATGGTAGCGTGCAGTCAAATTACCGGAAGTTCGATTCGGATCGATGTCGGCTTATTATTCTCGAAATACTATGCTTTAATTCTTGCATCGAATGCAACCGCGCTGTCATTAAGCAAAGAGAAGGGCTGGATCGTGCCTCCTCCACTTCAGATACAACGGCCGGAACACTAACGATATAAAAAGCAGCCCGTCACTCCACGGGACTGCCTTCTTGTTGTTGATCGTTAAACGCCGGCGCCGATGGCTTCCGGGCGTTTGATTTGAAGAGGCGGCGGTATCAGCCAGCCTTTCTCTTTGCTAAGACGCTGAATTTGTACGCCGAGAGCGGCCTTGGTCGTGTGATATTTGCCGAATAAGGCCCCGACGTCCTCTCGAATCGACATTCCCATTGCTGTGCTGGCGGCGACAAGGCCGGCTGCCAGATCTGCCGCTACCATCGGCGCAATCTCCTGATCGGCGAACCTTGCTCCGACCGGTATCTCCTCCAGCTTCGCTTCCGGACGTTCCGGCAATTTGGGAGTCGGCGCAATGCCGTTGGCGATCAGAATCTCATCCAGTTCGTTAATCTCCAATTGTGCCTGTCGAACAACGTCTTCCATGATTGCGCGGAGATCCTTATCCCCCGTGTGGAATTTTAAAGCGCCGTAAGAGGACACGCAGCCTTTTGCCGTCGTCGATGCCTGCCAAATTGCGAAAATCTCGCCATAATGCAATGGCTCATCTTTAGGATTACCGCTTAAAACGCCCATGCTGAGATCGCTCCTTCGAGGGTATGGATTCGTGCTCGGATAACCGCCGAGAACACATATAATATATCCATGGCCAGCGCGAATATCCTGCTGAGGAAACTTGGTGTACAAAACGAAAAAAGCCGCATATAGCGGCTTTCAGATTGTAGAGAAACCCACGTTTTTTTTCAAAACGCTGGGTTTCTCTTTGTGTTTAATCGT